>JANOOV010000214.1:0-18809 GCA_031421535.1 Gammaproteobacteria bacterium | reverse complement strand
ACATAACCCAAGCCGATGATGCCGATGCGGGTCTGGTCGAGATTAAACATGAATTGAACCCCTGATTAGAGTGTTTGCCCACGGCCGATTGCGAAATATTCCAGGCCCATTTTTTTCATCGCGTGTGGATCGTACAAATTGCGTCCGTCGAAAATCACCGGCTGTTTGAGCGTGGCTTTAATTTTGTCAAAATCCGGGCTGCGAAACACGTTCCACTCCGTGACAATGGCCAGAGCATCGGCACCGGTGAGCGCATCCATCGGGCTCTTGCACAGCGCAAGGTCGGCGCGCTCGCCGTAGATGCGGTGAGTTTCGTGGTTTGCTTCCGGATCGAAGGCTTGCACCTTGGCGCCTTGTTCCCACAGCATTTCCATCAACACGCGGCTGGGCGCTTCGCGCATGTCGTCGGTGTTGGGTTTGAACGCCAGGCCCCACAACGCAATGGTTTTGCCTTGCAGTTTGCCGCCGAAGTATTTGAATATTTTGTTGAACAGCACATGCTTCTGCCGTTCATTGACGGCTTCGACCGCTTGCAGCAACAGCGCATTGTAACCCACCTGCGTGGCGGTTTTTTCCAGCGCTGAAACGTCTTTGGGGAAACACGAGCCGCCGTAACCGCAGCCGGGATAAATAAAGTGGTAGCCGATGCGCGGGTCGGAACCGATGCCGATGCGCACCTTCTCGATGTCGGCGCCCAGTTTTTCGGCCAGGTTCGCAAGCTCGTTCATGAAGCTGATCTTGGTGGCGAGCATCGCATTGGCCGCGTATTTGGTCAGCTCGGCGGAACGCACGTCCATGGTGATCAAGCGTTCGTGATTGCGCGTGAACGGCGCGTACAGCGCGCGCAGCAATTCGGTGGTGCGCGGATTGTCGGTGCCGATCACAATGCGATCCGGCTTCATGAAGTCGTCGATGGCCGCGCCTTCTTTCAGAAATTCCGGTTTCGAGACCACGTCGAACTCGACATTAACTTTGCGCTGCGCCAGCGATTTTAAAATTTGCTCGCGCACCTTGTCGGCGGTGCCCACCGGTACGGTGGATTTGTCCACTACCACGCGGTATTCGGTCATCAGTTCGCCGATGGTTTTGGCGACGGCGGTGACGTACTGCATGTCGGCCGAGCCGTCTTCATCCGGTGGCGTGCCCACGGCGATGAACTGAAACAAGCCGTGCGCGACGCCTTCTTTGGCATCGCTCGTAAATTTCAAGCGGCCGGATTCGGTGTTCTTGTGCACCATCGCTTCCAGGCCCGGTTCAAAGATGGGTACTTCACCGCGCTGGAGCATTTTTGTTTTACGCGGATCAATGTCAACACACAGCACATCATTGCCCACTTCAGCGAGGCAGGTGCCGGTGACCAGCCCAACATAACCCGAGCCGTAGATGGTAACTTTCATGGTTTTTTCCTTGCGTAGGGTGCGCCGTTCGCACCGGTGTTGATTTTAAATAATTTGATTTGCGCCAAGCTCGATTCAAAGCTTAGTCGAAGCGTTCCTTCCCCCTGCAAGGGGGAAGGAGTGCCTCGTGTCCCCTAGCCAAATGAATTTATTCATAACGGCCGCTCAACCTACCACTTTACCGGCCAGTTTTTTCTCCCAATTTAATGCCGTGCGCACAATGCCATCAAGGTCATCGAAGCGCGGCGTCCAGCCCAGCACTTCGCGAATGCGCGTGGTTGCAGCGATCAGCGACGGCGGGTCACCGGCACGGCGCGGTTGTTCTTTGATATTGAGCTGCACACTGCTAATGCGCTGCACTGCATCCAATACCTGCCGCACGCTGTAACCGTGGCCGTAGCCGCAGTTGAGCGTCACCGACGCGCCGTCGTTGCGCAGGTAGTCCAGTGCTTTTAAATGCGCGCTCGCCAAATCCTCTACATGAATATAGTCGCGTACGCCGGTGCCGTCGGGCGTGGCGTAGTCGGTGCCAAAGATGGAAATCGAAGCGCGCTTACCTACCGCGTGTTCGCAGGCCACCTTGGTCAGCAAGGTCGCATTGCGGGTGGACTGGCCGATGCGGCCTTCGGGATCGCAGCCCGCGACGTTGAAATAACGCAGCGACACATGGCGCAGCGCAGTGGCCGCAGCAAGATCGCGCAACATCCACTCCGTCATGAGTTTCGACGTGCCGTAGGGGTTGATCGGAGCAAGTGCTGTATCTTCCGACGCGAACTCACCTACCGGCATGCCGTACACCGCCGCCGTCGATGAAAAAATGAAGTGCCTTACGTTGGCTTTTGCGCAGCTCTCCAGAAGGTTGCGCGAATTGCAGGTGTTGTTGCGGTAATACTTGAGCGGGTCGGACACCGACTCCGGCACGATGGTGTGCGCTGCGAAGTGCAATACCGCTTCAATGTTGTGTTCGCGCAGGATACGACCGACCAAGTCCATATCGCCGGTGTCACCGACCACCAGTGTGCCATTCAGTATCGAATCTCTAAAGCCGGTGGATAAATTGTCGAGGATCACCACCTGCTCGCCGCGCTCGCCAAGCTGGCGCACCACGTGGCTGCCGATATACCCGGCGCCGCCGGTGACAAGAATTCCTGATTGGGTCATGAGGTCTGTGCTCTGGCAATGAATGACAAAGTGGGGGGCACATTCTAGTCAAATTATCCGGCCGATACCACCGCATGCCGTTCAGCGAGCATCTTGCTATTGCATACGTCGCCAACTATCTTTGAGTGCGACATCGCACACGACAAGACGATGACAATACTAAAACGTAACTGTGAGCAGTTGCATCATGCTCGCAGCCCGCTTGAGGAAGAAGACTGTAAAGGGGAGGTTAATGCTTATGCGTGCACTCGCTCAATCCGCTCGATTATTGACATTTTTACTGGGCCTGTCGGTTGCACCGGCAAGCCACGCCATCCTGATCGAATATGAAGCGCTGGACCTGGCCGACACCACGTCCGGCGAGAATTTGTGGCAGTACAATTACTACGTGCGCGATTACGATTTTCTCACTGATCGGGGGTTCACCCTCTGGTTTGATTTGGGCTTGTACGACCAGCTCGCACCCGTGTCCGCCGGGCTGGATTGGAATACCCTCGTCGCACAACCCGATCCGCTCTTGTCGGACGCTGGCTTCTACGATGCGTTGTCACTGGTCGATCATGCGAGCCTGACGGATTCATTCAATACGCAGTTCACCTGGCTTGGGATTGGCGTGCCGGGTTCGCAGGCGTTCGATCTCTACGATGTATCGAGCGGCAACCTGGTCGTACTGAATTCCGGCAACACGGTGTTGCATGGGGCGACACCCATACCGGAACCGGCGTCGTTGTGGTTGATGTTCGCGGGGGGTGTTGCCGCGTGGTGCATGCGCAAGAGAGACCGGCGTCTATCACTGGCCTGACAAGTGGTGGGTATGGGCAGCGACAGCGATACACAACAAACAAAACACCGACGGGGAAGCTGACATGGGCAAACAACGAACATCATCGATCCCGCGCCTTGCGGGATTTTTTTTATCTTTCTTCGCCGCGTGGATTTCAACCCCGTCCTACGCCGACGTTGTAAACGCAACCGCACAGACCCTGCAATCGAGCGCCCGCGTCAATCGCGTCGAGATCGACTACACCTACACGCTCACAATCCACAACACCGGCGCGGCGGTGAAAAATGTCGCCGGTACGCTGACCAGCAGTTCGCCGAACACGGTGGTCATGGACGGCGCCGTAGTGATTACGAAGATCGGCGCAGACACCACAAGCACCGGCACCGATACCTTTACGATCCGGCAAAACCGCTCCTATCCCTACAATCCCGCCGACCTGCACTGGAGCTTTACATTCGAACCGGATGTGCCCGCGAACCACGCACCGACCGCGAATGCGGGTACGGACCAAACCGTGTTCGTCGGCGACAGCGTCACCCTTGACGGATCGGCTTCGAGCGATGTGGACGGCAACGCGCTGAGTTTCAGTTGGTCGTTGGTCTCGGTCCCGGCGGGCAGTGCCGCGACGCTCAGCGGTGCCAGCAGCGTTAATCCAACTTTCGTTGCCGACAAATCCGGCAATTACGCCGTGCAACTCATCGTCAACGACGGCAGCGTTAACAGCGCACCGGGCACCGTCACCATTTCCACGCAGAATTCCGTACCGGTCGCAAATGCCGGGCCGGACCAAAGCGTCGTATTAGGATCGACGGTGCAACTCAACGGCGTCGCCTCGTCCGACGTTGACGGCAACCTGCTGAATTTCACGTGGTCATTTGCCAGTCGGCCCGTGGGTAGCGCAGCAACGTTATCGTCTGCGACCGCCGTCAACCCGACCTTCATTGCCGACGTGCCAGGAATCTACATTGCGCAACTGATCGTCAACGACGGTGCCGTTAACAGCCTGCCCGACAGCGTCACAATCACAACGGATAACGCGGCACCGGTTGCGAACGCCGGAGTGGACCTAAGCGTGGTGCTGAGCGGCACCGCGCAATTGGATGGGGCCGGGTCGAGCGATCCGGAAGCTGCGCCGTTAAGTTATCGCTGGTCGTTCATCTCACGCCCGAGCGGTAGCGCGGCATTATTGTCGGCCACCAACATCGTCAATCCGATTTTCGTCGCCGATGTCCCCGGCACCTATGTCGTACAGCTCATCGTGAACGATGGCGTGCTGAACAGCGTTGCCGACACCGTCGTCGTCACCACGCTCAACACCGTGCCGGTCGCAAACGCGGGGCCGGACCAAAACGTGACCACGGGTGCGACCGTCGTATTGGATGGCACGGCCTCCAGCGACGCCGATGGCAACGCGTTGTTCCACGTGTGGTCGTTCACGAGTGTGCCCAGCAGCGTTCCAACCCTCACCAACCCGGCCTCGCCAAATCCGTCGTTTAGTACCAATGCCGACGGGAATTACGTCGTGCAGCTCACCGTCAACGACGGTACGGTCAACAGCCCGCCGGATACGGTGATGATCACCGCGACGGCATCAACGCCCATCATCACCGTCGCCGCTCAAGACGCCAACGCAGCAGAAGCGGGTGCCGATATTGGAGTATTTCGTTTCAACCGCAGCGGCAACGCGGCCGCGCTACTGACGGTGAGTTTCACCATCAGCGGCACCGCAACCAACGGCACGGATTATCAAACCATCACCGGTTCCGTCACGTTCGCGAGCGGACAGTCGGCGGTGGACGTCACTGTTACGCCGATTGCAGACATCACCGTCGAAGGTGCGGAGAACGTCGTACTCACGCTGATCGATGGCGCCAGTTATGACCTGGGGGCATCGACCAGCGCCCTAGTGACCATCGCCGACAGTGTGGTTGCAACCTACACGCTCGGCGGCACGCTCAGCGGCCTCACCGGCACGCTGGTGCTACAAAACAACGGCGGCAACGACCTCGCGCTTTCCACCAACGGCAGCTTCACCTTTGCCACCGCGTTGACCAACAACGCCGCTTACAACGTCACGGTACTCACACAACCGGCTGCGCAGACCTGCGCCGTCACCAACGGCTCGGGCACGGTCAATGGCGCCAATGTAACAAACGTGGCGGTCAACTGTGTGACCACACTGCCGCCTGATCCCGGTCTGCCGCCCGAGCCCGGCACGGTCGCACCACCTGTCGACCGCACCGTGGCCAGCGACATCCTCGCGACCACTGCTTTCCTCTACACCGGCACCAACCCGATTCAAACCGGCGTCGCGCCCGGCACCCTCGAATTGAAACGCGTCGCCGTGCTGCGCGGCAAAGTAGCGGGTCGTGACGGCAGCGCACTGAGCGCGGTCAAAATCAGCGTGCTCGGCCATCCCGAGTTCGGCCAAACCCTCACCCGCGCCGACGGCCTGTTCGACCTCGCCGTCAATGGCGGTGGCCAGCTCACCGTGCGTTATGAAAAAGACGGCTTCCTCGCCGTGCAGCGTGCCGTCATTGCACCGTGGCGCGACTACGCGTGGCTGCCCGAGATCGTGATGATCCCGCTCGACAGCGCTGTCACGGCGATCAACCTCGTGGCCTCCACATCGATCCAGGTCGCGCGCGGCAATCCGGTCAGCGATGCCGACGGCGCGCGCCAAGCCACGATTTTATTCCCGCCGGGCACGACCGCGACGATGGTGTTGCCCAACGGCACCACCCAGGTGTTGACCACGCTCAACGTGCGCGCCACCGAATACACCGTCGGCGACGCTGGTCCCAAAGCCATGCCCGCGCCGCTGCCGCCCAGCAGCGGCTACACCTACGCGGCCGAATTCAGCGTCGATGAAGCCATCGCCGCAGGCGCGAGTGAAGTGCGTTTCAGTCAAGCCCTGCCCGTGTACGTTGAAAACTTCATCGGCTTCCCGGTCGGCGGTGCAGTGCCCACGGGTTACTACGACCGGCAGAAAGGGCAGTGGATCGCGTCGGCCAATGGGCGAGTGATCAAAGTGCTCAGCATCACCAACGGCATGACCGATCTGGATCTCACCGGCAGCGGCATTGCCGCCAATGCCGCCGCGCTTACCGCGCTGGGCGTCACTAACGAAGAACGCTCGCGTCTCGCATTGCTTTACGCGGCCGGTCAAACGCTATGGCGCGTGCCGATGACGCACTTCACGCCGTGGGACTTCAACTGGCCCCGCAGCACGCCGACGGATGCGATCTCATCGCCACAGCCGACTAAAAAAATACCCCCGTTGAATTGCCAAAGTGAAAAAAATGGTTCAGTCATCGGCTGCGAGGATCAGACGCTGGGCGAATCGGTGCCGGTCAACGGCACGCCATGGCGGCTGCACTACCAGAGTGAACGTACGCCAGGCCGCAAAGATGCCCGCTCCATTGAAATTCCAGTGAGCGACTCGACGCCGCTGCCTGCGAGCTTGCGCGCGATCCGTGTCGAGGTAACCATTGCCGGTCGCCTGTATCAACAGACATTTACACCCGCACCAAATCTCAGTTACACCGTAACGTGGGATGGTTTGGACGGCTACGGCCGCGAACTGCAAGGCGCGCAACCCGCGAACGTGCGTGTGCATTATGACTATGAACCGCAGTTCTACGCCGTGAAAAGCGATTTTGAGAATAGCTTCGCCCGGGCGGAGGCGGCTGGGGTGGCAGTTTCGGGTTCGCGGGGGGCGAGTAGCATCGCACTGTCAAGAAATTGGACCGAGCCGGTTGGCGCCTCGGACGCCCGCGCATTCGGGCTGGGTGGCTGGAGTCTGGAGATCCACCATATTTTCGATGCGAATTCAGGTACGTTACTACTAGGGGATGGTCGCCACCGTCGTGCGGAGGTTATGACGGCGAGCGTTATTACTACCATGGCAGGTACGGGTGTGGCTGGCTTCACCGGCGATGGTGGACCGGCGACGGCAGCGCGACTTTCTGACCTACGGGGTGTCGCTGTAGGACCGGACGGTAGTCTGTTTGTCTCGGATTATGGCAACCATCGCATCCGTCGCATCGGGCCAGATGGCGTTATCACTACCGTGGCGGGTACGGGTGTGGCTGGCTTCAGCGGCGACGGGGGATCGGCAACAGCAGCGCAACTGTCTTTCCCCTGGGGTGTTGCTGTGGGACCAGACGGTAGCCTGTTTGTCACAGACTATGGTAACCATCGCATCCGTCGCATTGGGCCGGATGGCATCATGACTACCGTGGCGGGTACCGGTGTGCTTGGTTTTAGCGGCGATGGCGAGCTAGCGATAGCGGCGCAAGTGGGCTATCCATCTGGAATTGCTGTGGGTACGGACAGCAGCCTTTTTGTCTCGGACACTTTCAACCATCGCGTTCGTCGTATCGGGCAGGATGGCATCATCACCACTGTAGCTGGCTCAGGTGTACAGGGATTTAGCGGCGATGGCGAACCGGCGACGGCAGCAAGACTGAGCGTCCCTTCTGGTGTTGCTGTGGGGCTAGATGGGAGTCTGTTTGTTGTGGATGGCAACCGCCGCGTCCGTCGCATCGGGCCGGATGGTATCATCACCACTGTAGCTGGCTCAGGCGTGCTGGGATTTAGCGGCGATGGCGGATTGGCAACAGCCGCACGATTTTT
Source organism: Gammaproteobacteria bacterium (assembly GCA_031421535.1). Lineage (GTDB taxonomy): Bacteria > Pseudomonadota > Gammaproteobacteria > SG8-11 > SG8-11 > UBA6921. The sequence continues at coordinate 10,829 of JANOOV010000214.1, read as the reverse complement.
TTCCCCTGATGGTGTTGCTGTGGGACTAGATGGGAGTCTATTTGTTGCGGATACTGGCAACCACCGCATCCGTCGTATCGGGCAAGATGGAATTATCACCACCGTAACTGGTTTAAATGTGTTCAATGCGCAAGGCTTTAGCGGCGACGGCGGTTCGGCGACAGCCGCACGACTGTCTGTGCCTCGTGGAGTTGCTGTTGGGCCGGACGGTACTCTGTTTATTTCCGACGTTGGTAACTACCGCCTCCGTCGCGTGTACTCCGCGCTATCCGATAGTTTCGGTTCAAACAATCCGTTCCCCTCCGAAGACGGTAGCGAGCTTTACATTTTTAGCAGCAATGGCCGTCACCTGAAAACCCTCGACGCTCTCACGGGCGCCTTGGTACACCAATTTACCTACAGCACTGACGGCTACCTTACCGCCGTCACCGCTGCCAGCGGCAACGTCACCACCGTCGAACGCAGCGGCGCAACAGTCACCGCCATCGTTGCTCCCGGCGGCCAGCGCACCTTGCTCAATGTCGGCGCCGACGGCTGGTTGCTGAGCGCAACCAACCCCGCCAGTGAAGCTCACACCATGAGTTATTCCGCCGACGGCTTGATGCAAACCTTCACCGGCCCGCGCGGCGATATTCACATCTTCACCTACGACGCACTCGGCCGCTTGCTCAAAGACACCGATCCGGTCGGCGGCAGCACCACGCTCAGCCGCACGCAACAAAGCAACGGCTACACCGTTACCACCACCTCGGCGCTGGGCCGCAACCACGTCTACCAAGTGGAGCAGTTGCCCACCGGCGCGCAGCGCCGCACCATCACCGGCGCGAGCGGCACGAAAACCATCACGTTGAACAACGCGGATGGCAGCAAGCAGACCAGCTATGCCGACGGCAGCAGCGCCACCATCACCTACGGCCCCGATCCGCGCTTTGGCATGTTGGCGCCGGTCGCCAGCAGTGTGGTCGTAAAAACCCCCGCAGGCCTCACGCGCACCATCACCACCACGCGCACGGTCACGCTTGCCGATCCCAACAATGTGCTGAGCTTGACTAAACTTACCGACACCGTCACGGACAACGGGGTGGTGAGTACCCGCGTCTACACCAACGCCGCCACGCGCACGCTCACCACCACCACGGCCGTCGGCCGCAGCAGCACCGTGACGCTGGACGCATTGGGGCGCACAACCCAGGCCCAAGCCTTGGGACTCGATCCCGTCAGTTACACCTACGACAGCCGGGGCCTGCTCAGCACCATTACCGAAGGCAGCGGTGCGGCCAGCCGCACCACCAGCCTCGCCTACAACGCGGCGTTTGAACTCACCGGCCTCACCGATCCGCTGGCCCGCACGCTGGGCTTGGGCTACGACAGCGCCGGACGCTTGGTCACCCAGACCCTGCCGGACGGCCGCACGGTAAAATTCGCCTACGATGCCGCCGGCAACACCACCGCGATCACGCCGCCCGGCCGTACCGCGCACGGTTTTGACTACACACCGATAGACCAGACCGCCAGCTACACGCCGCCCGATGTCGGCAGCGGCAGCACTGCGACGCAGTACAGCTACGACACCGACCGCGCGCTGACGCGCCAGACCCGCCCCGACGGGCAACTCGTCGATGTCAGTTACGACACCGCCGGGCGCGCGACCTCACTTGCCATCGCGCGTGGTGCTATCAATTTCAGCTACGACGCGACCACCAGCAAATTAACCGGCATCACCGCGCCGGGCGGACTCGGCTTGAGTTACAGCTACGATGGCGATCTGCTCAAAGGCGTCACCTGGAGCGGGGCGGTTGCAGGCAGCACCGCCTACACCTACAACAACGACCTGCGCGTGACGGCGGAAACCGTCAACGCCGCCAACAGCGTGAGCTACACCTACGATGTCGACGGTTTGCTGAAAACCGCAGGCAGTCTAGCCCTGACCCATAACACGCAGAACGGTCTGCGCACCGGCAGCACCCTCGGCGGCACACTGGCCAGCGTCACCGACAGCCTGACCTACAACCCCTTGGCCGAACTGACCAACTACAGCGCGAGTTACACGGGCACGGGCATCTACAACGCCTCGTACACCCACGACGTTCTCGGCCGCATCACCCAAAAAGTCGAGACCCTCGGCGGTATCACCACGACCTACGGCTATAGCTACGACAGCGCCAGTCGCTTGAGCGCCGTCACCAAAGACGGCAGCCCGTTCAGCAGCTACGGCTACGACAGCAACGGCAACCGCATCGCCCGCACCGGTCCCAGCGTGAGCGCCAGTTACGACGCGCAAGACCGCCTCAGCAGTTACGGCGCCAACACCTACAGCTACACCGCCAACGGCGAGTTGCTCAGCAAAACCAACGGCGCAGGGGTCACGAGTTATCAATACGACGCGCTGGGCAATCTGCTCAAGGTCACATTGCCCAGCGGCACCGTCATCGACTACCTGATCGACGGAGCGAATCGCCGTGTCGGTAAAAAAGTGGGCGGCACCTTGGTGCAAGGCTTCCTGTATCAGGGTTCACTGCGTCCGGTCGCCGAGCTTGACAATAGCAACACCATAGTCAGCCGCTTCGTCTACGCCACCCACATCAACGTGCCCGACTACATGATCAAGGGCGGCACGACGTATCGAATCATCACCGATCAACTCGGCAGCCCAAGGCTGGTAGTGGATGTCGCGACCGGCGCCGTCGCGCAACGCATCGACTATGACGTGTTCGGGCAGGTGCTCAGCGACACCAACCCCGGCTTTCAGCCGTTTGGTTTTGCGGGTGGGTTGTATGACCGGGATACCCAGCTCGTGCGCTTTGGTGCGCGAGACTATGACGCGGAGACGGGACGATGGACAGCGAAGGATCCGATTGGGTTTGAGGGTGGGGATGGGAATTTGTATGGGTATGTGGGGGGTGATTCGATTAATAGGTTGGACCCTATGGGATTATCATGGTTTGAAGATTTATTAAAGCCTCTTGTATATAGTCCTCCCGACCCCTCGAAACTTCTTCAGGATTACGAAAAGGCTCAGGCCAACCCATCGGGCGTCGAGTCGTGTGATAAAGATAAAAACCTTGATAAATTAATACGGCAAAACAACAACGAAAAAAAGAAACTAGAAACGTTAGGGAATTATGCTGGTGCTGGCGGTATTGAAATACTCTCTCCACCACCAAAAAGCTATTTAGATCTCGTGAAAAGTGCAGCTAAGAGGTTTTATAAGTATATTTTTGGATACGATGTTGATCCTCACCCAGTGGGAGTATACCCGTGAATCAAGTACCCGGAATCAAGCGGAATCAAGGGGTCAGACTCGTTGATTTCCTCTCAACTCTGCTAGTTTGGCTTTGTCTTTCAAGAAAACAGAATCAAGGGGTCAGACTCGTTGATTTTCAATCTAACCTCCGTTAGCTTGGCCTTGTTATTCATTCATGTAAAGACAGCGCTCATGGCCCGATTACCCCGTTTTGTCATCCCCGGACAGCCGCAACACGTTATCCAGCGCGGCAATAATCGACAGGCGATATTTCGTACCGAAGCGGATTATCCATTTTTTCTTGAAAAACTTGCAGAAGCCGCAAACAAACATCAGTGCGCTATTCATGCCTACGTATTGATGACCAATCATGTGCATTTGCTGGTCACACCCCATACCGAAAACGGCATCGGGAAGATGATGCAAATGCTCGGGCGTTACTACGTTCAATACTTTAATTATGCTTACAAGCGAACCGGTACTTTGTGGGAAGGGCGTTACAAGGCCACGCTGATCGATGGCGAGCAGTATTTATTAACCTGTATGCGCTATATCGAGTTGAACCCGGTCAGGGCGCAAGGCATGGCGGCACATCCGGCGGACTATCCGTGGTCAAGCTATCACTGCAACGCCCTGGGAAAAGACAACCCCGTCATTACACCTCACCGGGAATACCGGCGTTTAGGCGCAACCGATCAAGACCGGCAAGCCGCCTATCGTCAACTGTTTCGCGCACGCATCCCGGAGACGACATTAGCAGCGATACGCGAAGCGACCAACAAGGCCTGGGCACTGGGTGATCCTCGTTTTAAAGCGAAAGTCGCCAAACAAATCGACAGGCCGCTGCAATCCAGTGGGCATGGCGGGGATCGGAAATCGAAGGAGTTTTATGACGGGTAGAAATCAACGAGTCTGACCCCTTGATTCTTGACCCCTTGATTCTCTTGATTCTTGGGCGCGAGCCTGTTTTCTACTCTACCCTTGATTCCCTGTTTGTTTTCTCCGGTTAATCCAGCAATGCCGCCAGTGCCTTGGCGCGGGTGGAAAGGGTATATGTGGAGGGGCGTTTTTCTCTTCGGCGTTTCGCAAGCGTGGGTGATTGGTCTGTGTGGCTGGCCGAAGGCGACGCGCCGCAACGCTTGGAAATACTGCGGCGTAATATCGACAAAGCCTGCCGTGCGGTTCGGAAAAGTTTATCCAGAAGTTCAGAGCGTTACAGTATCGGCCGCGCGGGCGGCCGAAGCAGGAGGGTGATTAGTCGCGAATATTTATGCGAAATCCCGTCAGCGCGAGCGGCCATGGATACGCCTTGCTATACTTGCCGCAATCCAATCGACCGAGGAATTTTTGCATGAATATGTTGCGTAGCCGGATGTCCACTGTCGTTGCCTTGATGCTTGCGAGTTTTCTGTTCGCCAGCATTACCCTGCCTGCCGCACACGCCCAAATGGTCGGTACCGATGCGTTGCTGCGTGCGCAGCAGGCGCAGCAAGAGCGTGCCGCCGTGGCGACGGCGCTTGAGCGTGGTGACGTACGCGACGCGTTGCTGGGTTATGGCGTTGACCCGGCGCAGGTGCAGGCGCGCGTCGATAGCTTGAGTGCCGATGAAGTGCACACCCTGGCGCAAAACATTGAACAACTGCCCACCGGCGGCGATGCGCTGGGACTCTTGCTGTTTGTGTTTGTGTTGCTGCTGATCACCGACATTCTTGGTTTGACCCATGTGTTTCCGTTTGTGCATCACCACCACCGACATCGCTGAGGATCATTTTGTGATTAACACCCGCGCCGCCCGCCTTTGGCTGGGCGGCGTTTTGTTGTCCGGCATGATCGGCTGTGTCAGTCTGCCCGTGCCGCGTATTGACGCATCGAATCTGGCGCCGCAAATCGAGCTCACCTCGGTGGCTTTTTTCCCGCAGGAAGATCACCAATGCGGCCCGGCCGCGCTTGCCACTGTGCTGAATGCTGTCGGTGCGAGGGTGACGCCCGAAGCGTTGGTCGCACAGGTTTATCTGCCCGCGCGGCAGGGCAGTCTGCAAATCGAATTGCTCGCCGCCACACGCCGCCACGCGCGCGTGCCGTATGTGCTGGATCCACAGCTCGACGCCGTGCTGCGCGAAGTCGCTGCGGGTCATGCGGTGCTGGTGTTGCAGAATCTTGGCTTCTCTTGGTTGCCGGTGTGGCATTACGCGGTGGTGGTGGGGTTCGATTTACCGCAGCGTGAATTGATATTGCGCTCCGGGCGTGAACCACGCCTGAGGATGGATTTTGCCGGATTTGAACGCAGTTGGGCGCTGGCACAGTATTGGGCGCTGGTGGTCACGCCGCCCGAAAGCCTGCCTGCGACAGCAGACGCAACCCGCTACCTCAGCGCCGTTGCGCAATTGGAAACACAGCAACAATTTACGACCGCCGTGCCCGCCTACACGGCGGCGTTGCAGCGCTGGCCCGCTAATGTGCCCGCGCGTTTCGGGCTGGGTAATAGTCATTATGGCTTGGGTCAGTTCGCGCAGGCCGAGCAGGTGTATCGTGAACTGCTCGCGCAACAGCCCATGCTCGGCGCCGCCTGGAACAATCTCGCCATGAGTTTGCTCGCGCAACAACGTTGGGATGAGGCACAGGAAGCGGCGCAACATTCGGTGGATTTGGGAGATGCAAGCGAAGCCGCCGCGCGCACTACCTTAGGTGAGATTCAGGCGCGACGTGGAGAGGGTTGGTAAATTCCGAAGTTTCGGGGACCCTTACGTTTGTTTTAAGGTTGCCGGGTTGGTCGGGTGGCGGGCGGCGAGGTGGTCGTCGGCGTTCCTGTGGCGTGTTCCACCGACTCGGTTTCCGGTGGTTTGTTGATTTCGTCCTGAACAGAGTTCAGGCGTCGCACCCATGCCCCGCGCATTAACTCCTCCGGTAGTGCGGTGCGTGCCTGGTAGGCGCTGGCGAAATCCGGGTAGACGCCGGTGACCAAACCAAACCACGGCCTGCCATTGCGTGAGCCGCGAAACACTGCAGTGCGGTGGGTCGGGCCGATTTTTTTTAGCGTGCGGTGGATATCGTCTTCTTGCGAAGAGCCGATGATTTGCAGCGTATAAGCATTCGGACTTTGAGCAAGCAACCAAGCGTGGCGTTGCGGCTTGGTGGTTTTTTTGGGTGCGGTCGGCGGTGGAGGTGGAGGCGGCGGTGTGGGGACGGGTTCGACCGGGGCTACCGAGGCTACCGGCGCAGCCGGTGGCTCGGGTTCAGGGGTGGGGGCGATTACTTCGTCCAGTGCTATGGACGGGGCGGGCTCCTCCGGTGCTTTTACCGCTACCGCAACCGTCGGCACGGGAGCCTGCACTTGCGGCGGAGCGGTCACCACGGGCGGCGTGGCCGTTGGTGTTTCAAACCGGCGGTTGATTGAATCCTGAAACACGAACACTAAAATCAATGCCGCCGCGATCAATGCGGCGCCCAGCAGATAGCGCGGCGTGGTCCGCAGAGCATGGCGCGGTTGCGCAGCAGGCTTTGCGCGTGGCGCAGCGCGCCCGGAGCGCTGTTGGATGATCGTGTTGATGTTGCCCGGCCAGCGCGACGATGCGCGTGCGATGCGCCGGATATCGCGCACCTGAAAAACAACGGCGCCGCCGTCGGCATGGAGATTGCGTTGCACATGTTGGACATAGGCGGCAACTTCATCCGCCGCCAGTGGTTCCAGCGCCGTGGCTTTAACCCGGTGGCGTACGCTCGGGCCGAGCAAGGTTATTTTTTCGCGCTGTTGGGCGAACAACACCAGATTGAGCAAGCTGCGTCCTGCCTCGCCGCGTAAATCGGCCAGCGCTTCAAGGAGTGGGTATGCATCGTTCGTCAGCTGGTCGGCATCATCAATGAACAGGATGCAGTGGTAGCCTTTACGTTGCAGTAAATCCAGTTGTTCCTTGATCTGCACGAGGGGTTGTTCGGGGGCAGGTTGCATGGTGATCAGTTTGAACGAGCCCAGCAGCGCGTCGCAGATGCTTTGCGTGGTTAATGCGCGTTCCGCCGACACGGTCACGGCATGAATGTTGGGTCCGCCGCGTGCGATCATTTCGCGCAACAAGGCGGTTTTGCCGCTGTTGACCGGGCCGTGAATAAGCAACACCAGATCGCTGTAACGCGCCAGATACAGCGCCATGTCCAGCGTGGTGCGCCGCGATGCGGCGCTAAAATACGGAAGGTGCTCGCCAGGATCGCCGGACAGCGCCGCCGGTTGCTTGGGTGACGGGCTGTCGGACATGAAGTCCAAGTGTGTATCGTTGCTTATTTGCATAACCTGCTACACATACGTGCCTTGCACGAATACCACATGGTAACCGCGACCCACTTGAGCGTCACGGGTTTGCATTAATACCTGTTCGGCCGCTTCGCGGGTGGCGAAATGTTCGCGTTTCACACGACCGCTCGCGCCTTGATTACCCCATTCCTTGATGACCAGCCAACCATCCAGTAAATCTTGCTGCAACAACACCTGGTAAAACTTCGGCGGAGTATTCGCCTCGGCGGTTTTTTGCATGTAGATACGCACGTCAACTGAGTCTCATGGGGCTGAAGATGCGTTCGTGCTCGGCAATCGCGTAGCGGTCGGTCATGCCGGCGATGTAATCGGCAATGGCGCGCGCGCGGCCGTCGGTACCCGCATTTACCTGATAGTGCGCCGCGCGTGCGTAAGGATCCGGTGGTAACAGGCGCGCGTCGTCAGCGAAGGCGTCAAACAATTCACGGACTACTTTCCTGGCTTTGGCAGTCATGCGCTGCACCCGGTAATGCTGGTATAGATGGGTGCGCAAAAAACGCTTGAGTTCCAGATGCATGTCACGCATCGCCGGGCTGAAGGCCACCAGCACTTCGCGATGGTTGCGTACCGCGTCCGTCGAGTTAACCGCCGCCCCCGCAATCGCCTCACGGGTATGTTCAATCAGATCCGCCACTTGGCGGTTAATCATACGGCGGATGATTTCGTGAATAGTGCGACGTGCCGCAAGTTCTGGGTACAGGCGCTTGACGATCACGTGCTGATCGCGAAACAGACGCACCGCGTCGAGTTGCTCGATGGTCAGCAAGCCGGCCCGTAAGCCATCGTCCACATCGTGATTGTTATAGGCGATTTCATCCGCGACGTTGGCAAGCTGGGCTTCCAGGCCCGGTTGGGTATTGTTGATAAAGCGTTCGCCGACGTCACCCAGGCGTTCCGCATGTTTGAGCGCACAGTGTTTCAAAATGCCTTCGCGGGTTTCAAACGTGAGATTGAGTCCGTCGAATTCCGCATATTTTTCCTCCAGCTCATCGACCACGCGCAGCGATTGCAAGTTGTGCTCGAAGCCGCCGTGCGCGCGCATGCATTCGTTGAGTACGTCCTGCCCGGCATGGCCGAAGGGCGTATGACCCAGGTCGTGTGCCAGCGCAATGGCTTCGGTCAAGTCTTCGTCGAGCCGTAAAAAACGCGCCACCGAACGGCCGATTTGCGCGACCTCAATAGAGTGGGTGAGGCGGGTGCGGAACATGTCGCCTTCGTGATTCACGAACACCTGGGTTTTGTATTCCAGGCGGCGGAATGCGGCCGAATGCACGATGCGGTCGCGGTCGCGCTGATATTCGCTGCGCGCCTCCGGCGGCGGCTCGTTAAAGCGGCGGCCGCGTGAGTGTTCGGGACGGGCAGCGTAGGGTGCGAGCATGACAATTAAAATCCCGGTCCACGTTGCGCGCGTACCGCATGATGTTCGTCGATAGTCGCACGCAGCAGCGCGGGACTGAAATCGGCGGTGACCACCGCGTTGCCCAAGGCGCGCAGCAACACCAGACGGATTTTTCCGTTGAGCACTTTTTTGTCGACACCCATCAGCTCGATAAAGCGATCAGTTTCGAGACTCGCCGGGCCGCGTGTTGGCAATTGCGCGCGGTCGATCAGGCGGTCGATGCGCTGCACGTCTTCAGAACTCAGCCAGCCCATGCGCATCGACAGATCGGCCGCCATCAGCATGCCCACGCCGACGCCTTCGCCATGCAGCCATGTGTGGTAGCCGGTGCCGGTTTCAATCGCGTGGCCGAAGGTGTGGCCAAAGTTGAGCGTCGCACGCACGCCGCCTTCTTTTTCGTCGGCGGCGACCACCTCGGCTTTGTTATGGCAGGAACGTTCGATGGCGTAGGCGAGCGCTTGCGGGTCGCGCGCGCTGAGTTTTTCCATGTTGTCTTCCAGCCAGAGGAAGAACTCCATGTCACGGATCAAGCCGTATTTAATAATCTCGGCGAGGCCCGCGCTCAGCTCGCGATCTTCCAGGGTGTTGAGCGTGTCGGTGTCGGCCAGCACACACACCGGCTGATGAAACGCACCGATCATGTTTTTGCCCAGCGCATGATTCACGCCGGTCTTGCCACCCACCGACGAATCCACCTGCGCCAGCAGCGTGGTGGGGATTTGCAGGTAATTCACGCCACGCTGATAACACGCGGCGGCAAAACCGGTAATGTCGCCGACCACGCCGCCGCCCAGCGCCACCAGCGTGGTCTGGCGGCTGTGACGTTTGCCGAGCAGCGCGTCGAATACTAAATTGAGCGTATCCAGATTTTTAAAACGCTCGCCGTCGGGCAGCACCACGGTGTCGCAGGTGTGTTGGCGAAACAGCGCCAGGGTTTTTTCCAGATACAAAGGCGCAACGATTTCATTCGTAACAATACACACCTGCGACCCAGCCACGTGGTTTGCAACGAGCTGCGGCTGGCGCAATAAACCGGCGCCGATATGAATCGGGTAACTGCGCTCGCCAAGATGCATGTGCAGGGTTTTCATAAGCAAAAAAGTATACAGGAAACGACGGATAACGCGCTTCTGGAAATGCTGCAACGCGTCTTCCGGCACACGGTGAATCTGAAGTTCGGGGCATTTCGTGTCAGCGCATTTCGTTTGTGGCTGGTCGCTGGTTCTGTACAATGACGCTTCGTTTCGATCGCACTGATCGTGACATCACTACGGAAATATCAATCCAGTGGCATTTTTTTCCAGCTTGGTTAAATCCATCGGCCAGTGGTTCGGCCCGGCCCCTTCCGCTCCGCCCGACAGCGAGTCATTACCCGACCCTATTCCGGTGCATGCACCGTTGGCGGACCACTTGTCCGACATCACGTTCGCAAGTTTGAATCTGCCAGCCTCGGTGCTGCGCGGTATCGAGTCGACCGGTTTCACGCGCTGCACGCCGATTCAGGCGCAGACCTTGCCGCTCGCATTGGCGGGACAAGACGTGATGGGCCAGGCACAGACCGGCACCGGCAAAACGGCGGCGTTTTTGATCGCGATGTATCACCGCCTGCTCACGCAACCAGCCAGTCCGCGTCGTCGGGTGAATCAGCCACGCGCGCTGATCATCGCGCCGACCCGCGAGCTGGCCGTGCAGATTCATAACGACGCGGTAACGCTCGGCCGATTCACCGGTCTCAAACTCGGGCTGGTGTACGGCGGCACCGGGTTCGACGCGCAGAAAAAAATGCTGGAGGAAGGTGTGGACGTGTTGATCGGTACACCCGGCCGCGTGATCGACTACTTCAAACAAAATATCTACGACCTGCGCGAAGCCCAGGTGATGGT
>JANOOV010000213.1:0-1673 GCA_031421535.1 Gammaproteobacteria bacterium | reverse complement strand
TGGCGCAATACACAGCGCCGTAGTGACGCACCGGCGGATGCCATGCATGTGGTAGTTGTGTGATGAGTTGGCGCGCATGCTCGACCTCATCGAGGAAACGGCGGCCTAAACCCTGCTGCTCATGCTCGTAGTAATTGAATGCGTCGGTCAGCTCCTGCTGCGCGACGCGCGATAGCGCGATTTTCATCGCTTGCGCAGTTCTGCGATTGCCTCATCGAAATCTACAAGAGTTAATTCCCCGCGTTCGATGGCGGCGATGCGGTCTTCACATTCTTTGATCCACAACGCATCAATCACCGGATCGGGTTGATCTAACGTTGCGAGCAACTCATCGACCAGCGTTGCTCGATCCACTGCGGGCAGCGCCTTTGCAAGTTCTACAATTTTCTTGGCTAATTGGGTCATTTCGCATCTCCGGTCAAAGTGTCGTTCGTAAGTATCTCGCCGAGCCTACCCGCCAATCAACGTCCCCACCCCTTGATCAGTAAAAATCTCCAGCATCACCGCATGCGGTACGCGGCCGTCGACGATGTGGCAGGCGCGTACGCCGCTGGCCACTGCATCAAGTGCGTAATTTACTTTGGGCAGCATGCCGCCGCTGATGGTGCCGTCGGCGATCAAGGCGCGCGCGTCTTTGGCCGACAGCTTGCGCAGCAAGTTGCCTTGTTTGTCGAGCACGCCGCTGGTGTTGGTGAGCAGGATGAGTTTTTCGGCTTGCAGCGTGTTGGCGAGTTTGCTGGCCACCACGTCGGCGTTAATGTTGTAGGTCTGGCCGTCGTCGCCGACCCCGATGGGGGCGATCACTGGAATGAAATCGCCACGGTCGAGGAGCTCGACAATTTTCGGGTCGATCTTGTGCACTTCGCCGACGTGTCCGATGTCGATAATTTCCGGCGGCAGCTTTTCGTCTGCGGATAGTTGGGTGAGCAACATCTTGCGCGCGCGGATCAGGCCGCCATCTTTGCCGGTGAGACCGACCGCCTTGCCGCCCTGCTGGTTGATGAGATTGACAATTTCCTTGTTGACCAGGCCGCCGAGCACCATCTCGACCACGTCCATGGTTTCTTGGTCGGTGACGCGCATGCCCTGCACGAATTCGCTTTTCTTGCCGATGCGTTCCAGCAGTTTGCCGATCTGCGGGCCGCCGCCGTGCACCACGACCGGATTCATGCCGACCAGCTTCATCAGCACCACATCGCGCGCGAAACTTTTCTTGAGTTCTTCTTCCACCATCGCGTTGCCGCCGTATTTAACGACGAAGGTTTTACCGGCGAAGCGCTGGATGTAGGGCAGTGCCTCGGTCAGAACTTTGGCGATGTTTAGAGCGCTACTAGTGTCCATGGAAGTGTCGTCACGCTGGGAGCCCTGTTCGGTATTATACGCAGAGTGCGGCGGTGAAGTAGCTCGCACAAATTCCCTTGTGCTAGACTGGCGCGCTTTTTTAATACACCCATAACAACCTGTCGCCGTGTGTAACGTCGCGAGTCCCGAGGACTTTTCCCCGTCATGTTGCAAGTCCGCGATCTGGAATGTCGGCGCGGCGATTCGTCGCTGTTCTCGGCCATGAATTTTGAATTGGGCGCCGGGCAGCTGATGCACGTGAAAGGCTCCAACGGCAGCGGCAAGACCAGCCTGATGCGGATCGTGTGCGGGTTGTTTGAGCCCGCCGCCGG
>JANOOV010000212.1:0-1820 GCA_031421535.1 Gammaproteobacteria bacterium | reverse complement strand
GTTGGAGGGTTGCCTAACAAAGATGTGACGTACTCAATGCTTAACCTTGACCTGAAATACTTTGTTAAAACGGAAGGCACTCCGGTGTTTCTCCAGATAGGCTATGGAACACGCGACATCACCGTTAAAGGCGGTGCCATTAGTAAAGTCTCGATCAATCCCCTCGGCGACGTATCCTACCTTGGAAACGGGTTCAATTTCGGTGTTGGTTTGACCCACCCGCTCAAGGAAAACATTACCTTCACGGCATCCGCAATTTACCGCACGGCTTCATTTGAAGGAGCAAAAGGAACAGTTAGCGAGGGCAAACTACCCGATACTTTGGACGGCGGCGGCATAGGACTAACCTTTGGTATCGCCTACGATGTTCGACACTGATGTTTAGTGCAGCATGACGCTCATGAAACCTACACAAGGGTGCGCCAATGTGCGTGCTCTTGCGTAGTGAAATAATCTCAGGGCATCGGGCTAAACCACTTCAATTTGTCATGCAGCGCCACCACGGCGCCGACAATGATCAGCGTCGGTGCACGCACGTGCTGGCCGTGCAAGATTCCCGGCAGACTGGTAAGCGTACCGATCCACACGTGTTGGCGCTGCGTGGTGCCCTGCTCGACCAGCGCAACGGGTGTGTCGGGCGACATGCCGTGGCGGATCAACTCTGAAAATATCGTGTCCAGACCCTTCAGGCCCATGTAGAACACCACGGTTTGCTGCGGTTGCACCAGCGCGGGCCAGTTTAAATTCACGCTGCCGTCGCGCAGGTGCCCGGTCACGAACACCACCGACTGTGCGTAATCGCGATGCGTCAGCGGGATACCCGCGTACGATGCACAACCGGCTGCTGCGGTAATGCCCGGCACGATCTGGAACGGTATGCCTTGTTGCGCGAGCGTTTCGATTTCCTCACCGCCGCGCCCGAAAATAAACGGGTCGCCGCCTTTCAAGCGCAACACCCGCTTGCCTTCTTTCGCCAGCCGCGCGAGCAAATGATTGATGTCTTCCTGCGGCAGCGTGTGTTTGTCGCGCTCTTTGCCGACGTAAATGCGTTCGGCATCGCGGCGCGCCAGATCCAGAATCTCTTGCGACACCAGACGGTCGTACACGATCACGTCGGCTTGCTGCAACAAACGCAGCGCGCGGAACGTCAGCAGATCGGGATCGCCTGGACCTGCGCCGACCAAATAAACTTCCCCGACACTGACACTGGCAGACAGCCCGTGGTCCACCGCCCGGCTCAAGGCGTCGTGCGCCGCTTGCTCACGGCCCGCATACATCATTTCTGCAATCGGGCCTTGCAACACCGCTTCCCAAAAACGGCGGCGTGCGTCGATGTGGCCGAAGCGTTGCTTCACGCGCTCGCGAAACCCTTGCACCAGACTCGCAAGCCGCCCGTAAGAGGCGGGTATCAACGTTTCCAACCGCGCACGCAGCAGGCGCGCCAGCACCGGTGAGGCGCCACCGCTTGACACCGCCACCATCACCGGCGAACGGTCGATGATGGACGGCATGATGAAACTGCAAAGCTCGGGTTGATCAACCACGTTGACCGGAATGTAGCGTGCGCGCGCCGCCTCGGAAACACGGCGATTGACCGCCAGATCGTCGGTCGCGGCCACTGCTAAAATACAATCCTGCAAATGCACGGGGAGAAACTCCGCCGCGATGTGTTTGATGTCGGCGGCCATTAAATGCCGTTGCAACGCCGGGCAACATTGCGGCGCGACCACCACCACCCGGCCGCCCGCGCGCAATAATAATTCCACTTTGCGCGCCGCGACTTCGCCGCCGCCGATCACTACGCAGGTTTGTTTTTTGAT
>JANOOV010000211.1:0-13635 GCA_031421535.1 Gammaproteobacteria bacterium | reverse complement strand
CGCCACCCATTCCGCCGCCCATTCCACCCATTCCGCCGCCGCCAGCAGTGATCGTGATGGTCCCGCTGACGCCAGTATTGCCAGCAGCAGTGGTTGCAGTAACCGTAACAGTACCTGCGGCAATCCCGGTGAGAAGCCCGGTGGCGCTAATAGTCGCGACGGCGGGGTTACTTGAAGTCCAGATATAAGGTGCCGGAGCACCCGTCGCTGTGAATTGCTGTGTGGCGCCTACTGCAACTGCCGCAGTGGCAGGTGCGAGGACGAGAGGCGCTGGCGGAGTTGCACTTACGTTGATCGGGCCACTGCTTCCTGTCCCTCCCAGGGCATCAGCCGCAGTAACGATCACCAGTCCCGCAGCAACTCCAGTGAGCAACCCGGTAGCAGAATTAATCGTTGCGACGTTGGCATTGTTGACCCACCACAAATATGGCGCAGTCCCTCCCGTTACAGTAAATTGCTGCGTAGCGCCGATGAGCACGTTGCCCGCATTCGGCGTTACGGTAATGGTAGCAGCCGGCGGTGGTGCTGCACCCCCGATGGTGACGACGACGCTCCCCGTAAGTCCACCCACATCGGTGGCCGTGGCGGTAACGCTTCCCGCACTTACTCCCGTAAGCACGCCGCTGGTTGAATTAATAGTTGCCACCGCAGCATTGCTTATTGACCACGTGTAGGGCACTTGACCACCCGCCGCAGTCAGAGTAGCTGATGCGCCGATCGCTACATTACCTGCGGGGCCGTTTACAGTGATAGTACTAAAAACGATAGTCCCGGTGCTCGCAGCGGTAGTAGTCGAGTCACGCACCGTAATAATGGTAGACCCAGCAACAGTAGAGGTGAGGCTGGCGGTGTTGGCTCCTGCTGGGGTGATCGTCATGCCGGTATTGGAAGACGACCATGTATAAGGCGGGGTTCCGCCCGTAGCGGTCAATGTTAACGCCGTACCAGTTGCGCGCACCGCTGTTTGGGGTGCGACACTCAGTGGGCCCGTGGTGGGAGGCGGTGGCGGAGTTGCGGTAACACTGCTCACAGCTTTAAATGCATTGAGGCGTCCGCCGGTCAACAAAACGCTGGCCAAAGGCGCCAGAGCGTCAACATTATTCAAGATCGCTGCTTTGACTTGGGCGACCGTTAATGAGGAATTTTGCGCGAGTACCAATCCTGCGACTCCCGCGACATGCGGTGCCGCCATAGAAGTTCCATTGAGAGCGGCGTAACCAGCAGCAGTGATCGCGGTAGGAACCGTGCTACGAATCGCAACGCCCGGCGCGGCAAGATCAACCGTGACAGGACCAAAATTGGAAAAGCCCGCGCGCGTGTCAGCACTGTCAGTAGCTGCGACCGAGATTATGTTGGGCAAGTTGTAGCTGGCGGGATAAGCAGGCGTTGTGTCGTTATTGGTCCCGTTATTCCCCGCTGCGGCCACGAACAATACGCCGGCAGTATTTGCAGCGTTGATCGCATTGAACAAGGCTTGGCTAAACGCACCCCCACCCCAACTGGCATTGATGACCTTGGCCCCGTTGCGCACGGCGTAATTGATGGCGTTAATTGCGGCAGCGGTAGTCCCAGTCCCCGCTGCACCCTGAAATTTAAGCGGCATAATACGTGCGGACCAGTTTACGCCGGTCACGCCTACGGTATTGTTACCTTGCGCGGCTATCGTCCCCGCCACGTGGGTGCCATGGCGGTTATCGTCTAACGGGTTGTTATCATTGTTCGCAAAATCCCAGCCGCGCACATCGTCAACATAGCCGTTGGCGTCATCGTCGATCCCGTTATTGGCAATTTCACGCGTGTTGGACCAGATGTTATTGCTCAAATCCGCATGATTGTAATCCACCCCAGTATCCACCACGGCGATCACGACGTTCGTGCCTTTCTGCAAATCCCACGCTTCTGGCGCATCAATATCGGCGTCGCTTACACCTCCGGTCTGACCGGTATTATTCAAGCCCCACAACTGGGAAAATTGCGGATCGTTGGGGACGACTGCAATGGAAAGAAGATAATTGGGTTCGGCAAACAGGACGTTGGGATCCCTGGCCAATAAAGCCAGTGTTTGATCGATGGTGCGTCCCGAGGTGACTTGCATATGGGTCAAGCGACTGTTCACACCACCCAGCATTGCTACGGGCCTGCCCCCGGCGATGTTAAGGACGTCTTGCTGCTTCTTGCTAGTTGCAGAAGCGCGGAACTGTACCAGAATTCCGTCGGCGGCATTGGCCACCAGCCCCGATTGTCCGAATTCGGCAATTGCGGCTGTGCTAATCAGCGTCAAACACAACCATGCGGAGCCTAAAATAAAAAGAACTGGTTTTTTAATGGTCATAGAAGTACGTCTCCTTGCGAATACGACTGTAGACAGAACGGCCAGCGAAACTGGAATCAATCCCATTTTGATGAAGTAATTTGAACACCAGCGTAACACGTGTGCAAGGACAAACTTGGGGTAGGACACCCAAGCCCGCCCTGTGAGCCATGCGGAATACTTGAACCCGGGGACCCTATTGCTATTAGCTATTGTTTCCTAACGGGAAATCCGGACGGGGTTACTAAAACAATCCGCCTTACTGTTGCGGCACGCCCTTCATGCTCAGCCGGATACGGCCCTGCTTGTCGACTTCCAGAACAACGACGGTCACGCTATCGCCTTCTTTCAGCTTGTCGCTCACCTGCTCCACGCGCTCGTTGGAAATCTGCGAAATATGCACCAAACCGTCGCGTCCGGGTAACAGGGTGACGAAGGCTCCGAAATCCATCAGCTTGGCAACCTTGCCTTTGTACACCATACCCACTTCCACGTCGGCGGTAATTTGCTTGATGCGGTCAACCGCATTTTGCGCGGCGGCATTGTCGACCGACGCGATTTTGATCGTACCGTCGTCTTCGATGTCGATCACTGTGCCGGTTTCTTCGGTAATCGCGCGGATGGTCGCGCCACCCTTGCCGATCACGTCGCGAATCTTTTCCGGATTGATCTTGATGGTCACGATGCGCGGCGCGTATTCGGACATCTCGCTGCGCGGCGTGGAAATGACTTTATTCATCTTCTCCAGGATATGCAGACGGCCGTCTTTGGCCTGCGCCAACGCTTGTTTCATGATCTCGCGCGTGATGCCGTCGATCTTGATGTCCATTTGCAATGCGGTGATCCCGTTGGTCGACCCGGCCACTTTAAAATCCATGTCGCCGAGATGATCTTCGTCGCCCAGAATATCAGTCAATACTGCAAACTTGTCGCCTTCCTTGATCAAGCCCATGGCGATACCCGCCACCGGCGCTTTCACCGGCACGCCCGCGTCCATCAGCGACAGACTCGACCCACACACCGACGCCATGGAACTGGAACCATTGGACTCGGTGATCTCCGACACCACACGAATGGTGTACGGAAAGCTGCCAGCAACCGGCAACATCGGCGCAACACCACGCTTGGCCAAACGCCCATGACCAATTTCGCGGCGCTTGGGCGTACCCACCCGACCGGTCTCGCCGACCGAATACGGAGGAAAGTTGTAATGCAGCATAAAGGGTTCTTTGCGCTCGCCTTCAATTGCGTCGATGGTTTGCGCATCACGCTCGGTGCCTAGTGTTGTCACGACCAACGCCTGGGTTTCGCCACGCGTGAACAACGCCGAACCGTGGGCACGCGGTAAAATGCCAACCTTGATATCGATCGCGCGCACGGTGCGTGTGTCGCGTCCGTCGATGCGCGGATTGCCTTGTAAAATACCGTTACGCACGATGTCTTTTTCGACGTTTGAAAATGCATCCAACACCGCCTGCTCGGTCCAACCACTGGCATCGCCTGCTTTGGCGACCAGCTTGCTCGTTACTGTAGCGCGCAGCTCGTCGATACGCGTGTAGCGCGCCTGCTTCTCACGAACTTGATAGGCCTGCACCAAGCCGCTACGTACCAACTCGGTCACTGCGGCTTTCAGCGCGGTGTCTACCGCAGGGGCTTGCCAAGTCCACTTCGGATTGTTGACGGCTTGCGCCAGCTCTTTAATCGCCTTGATCGCAACTTGCATTTGTTCGTGACCAAACACTACGGCGCCGAGCATGACATCTTCACTCAATTCTTTGGCTTCGGATTCAACCATCAATACCGCGCCTTCCGTGCCTGCCACCACCAAATCCAGAGCCGATTCCAATAACTGACTGCGGGTCGGATTCAGCAGATATTGCCCGTCTTTGTAACCGATGCGCGCAGCGCCCACCGGGCCCTGGAACGGTGCGCCGGAAATCGCCAATGCCGCAGAAGCACCGATGATGGCAACGATATCGGGATCGATATCCGCATCCAGCGACATGACCGTGGCGATAATCTGCACTTCGTTAGTAAAGCCCTTGGGAAACAGCGGGCGCATCGGGCGATCAATCAGCCGACTGGTGAGCGTTTCTTTTTCAGAGGGGCGACCTTCGCGCTTGAAAAAGCCACCGGGGATTTTACCCGCCGCATAGGTGCGTTCCTGATAATCGACGGTGAGCGGGAAAAAATCACGACCTGGCTCTGCTTCTTTGCGTGCGACCGCTGTGACCAACACCACGGTGTCGCCGATACTGGCCATGACTGCGCCGCTGGCCTGACGCGCAATCGCGCCGGTTTCGAGTTTGACCGTTTGATTGCCGTACTGAAAAACTTTGCTGATGGGTTTTAGCGTCAAGTCCATGATGAGGGCTGCTTCTCAAGTTGGTGAAGTTCAAAAAAGCGCGCCGCCCATAAGGGCGGCGGCGTGAATGTTTACTTGCGTAAGCCGAGGCGCGAAATCACATCGCGGTAGCGCGGCAAATCGGATCGCTTCAGATAATCGAGCAACTTGCGGCGTCGATTGACCATCCGCAACAACCCCTGGCGCGAATGATGATCATGCGTATTTGCCTTGAAATGACCTGACAACCCTTCAATCCGGTTGGTCAGCAGCGCAACTTGCACTTCCGGCGAGCCGGTATCTTTGACATCACGTTGGTACTGCTTCACGACATTTTGCTTAGGTTGTGCGCTCGTGGCCATCTCGTTACTCTTCCTCGTCATGTTGCTCTGGGTCGCTAAAAACAGCGCGTATCTTACTCGCGCGCGCGGCGCGGTACAAGCAGTCGCATATACACGAATGGCCTCACAAAAAAATAACCGTGGGAGGGAGTCTAAAGGTATACATTGCCTCTCATTGCGGGACGCCATATCAAATGCTATCGAAAAGCCTGCAAAGACAGAACAGCTATCAATGCTCGCAACCGTAGCGGGCGCGATACACAGCGCCCATCCACGTAGCAACTACAGGAGCAACTCGGTAGTACTCAATCTGCGGAAAAACTATATGTAGCAAGTTTTATCAGCGGCTCTTACCAACCCCATAACGCTCCTTCGAGCAGTGCTTCCAATCCGGCAAATTCCTGCGGCTGCGCAGAATCAAAATGTTTTGCTTGCTTGGTATATTGCTTGAGCAATTCCTGGGTTGCGGCGATTCCACTGGGACGAGTAAGTAACTCCGCGAGCACCACACGCTGGCGATCAGTCACGCGTTTGCTAACTGTCACCGTCTGGTCGGGATAACGACTGCTGTTGTACATCACCTTGAGCTGTGATTTTTCTTCAGGGGGCAGCCTGTTCAAAAATTTGTCCTGAAACAGCGCCGCCTTGCATTTTCCGGATTTGAACGTGTCATACACCTCAGCCAGGTTCCCGACTTCGTAAAGATCGGGCTGAATCAGCGGGTTGGTAAAATGCGCCAGCACCGCCATCGTTCCCAAATTAGGTGAGGCTTGCGCGCATAATGGCGCACTGATGAGATCGCGCATGCGACTCTGCGTTTTGTCATCCTTGCGGCTGACGATGACAAATGATAATTCACCAGGCAATTTGGCGACCGGTGTGTGTCCCAAGTGCTTCATCCGCCATGCGGCGAAATGCGGACCATCGAAAATAATGTCGTATTTGTCCTTCTTCATTCTGGTTGAGTATTCGATCCAGTCGCGCGCACGCTCATACACCACCGTCTGCCCAAGCTGTGCGGTGAGCAACTGCGCCAGCGATCCATAGAGCTCTTCACCGCGCGCAGCGGACTCGCGTGGCGGCGCTGTTAACACCAAATCGGCTGAAGCTGGCAGAGAAAAAACGATACTGAAAATAGCGTATGCAATAAACCTCATCTTGATGTTCATTTATACCCCCATGATTCACGGATTTTGCGAAACTGAATACGTATGTAACGCAAAGTGCTATGGATTTATAGCACTGCGTTCAAAAATGGAAATGCGACTTTCGTCGCATTGTTGATGTTAACCAGGAAACGTGCGGTTCATGACAACGCAACACACGCCTGAACCAACACGAGGCCAGTTAACAATAGCAAGCATCAATGCATGACGTTAAAAATTTACGGCCTGTTAACAATTAAAAAACCTAATATCTTGTTGGATCTTGCACGCCTGCGTCGCGAAAACCCTGCGCCCGAAAGCGGCAAGCATCGCATTCACCGCAAGCGCGACCATTATCTTCCGCCGAATAACACGACACGGTGGATGTATAGTCAACACCCAGCCGTATGCCTTCGCGAATAATTTGTGCTTTGGATAGATGTATCAGTGGCGTTTCGATCTTGAAACACTGGCCTTCGATCCCTGCTTTGGTACCCAGATTGGCCATACGCTCAAATGCTGCGATGTAGTCGGGCCGACAATCAGGATAACCGGAATAATCAATCGCGTTCACACCAATAAAAATACGCTGCGCGTGTAATACCTCTGCCCATGCCAGCCCCAACGCCAGAAACACCGTGTTACGCGCCGGTACATAGGTGACGGGAATTCCTGTCCCCGGTCGTGTGGGCACGGCGATGTTGGCGTCCGTCAACGCAGAGCCGCCGATTCCGGCAAGATCGATTTTGATGATGCGATATCCGGCTGCGCCGAGCTGCTGCGCCACACGCTGCGCCGCTGCCAGCTCCGCGCGATGGCGTTGACCGTAGTCGAAATTCAACGCGTAACATTCGTAACCGTTCCGCCGCGCAATAGCCAGGCACGTTGCAGAATCAAGCCCGCCTGAAAGCAGCACGACAGCCCGATGCGGAGTCGTTGGTAATGCAGGTGTAGACATTACCGTCCCCGCTCCTCACCCCATACGACCTTGTGCAATTGCATTTGAAACCGTACCGGCAGGTGATCGTCAAGAATCCACTGCGCCAGCTGCCGCGCTTCAAGTTCGCCATAACTTGGTGAAAATAGCAGTTCGCAGCGCGTATTAAGCTGATGCGTTGCGATCATGTGCTTGGCCCAATCGTAATCAGCGCGGTCGCAAATTACGAATTTGAGCTGATCACGCGCACGCAGGTGTTCGAGATTAGCAAGCAGGTTGCGAGATTCCTCACCCGAACCGGGTGTCTTTAAGTCAACAACCCGCACCACACGGGCATCGACTGCGGAAATATCCAAGGCGCCACTGGTTTCCAGGGAGACTTCATAGTTGGCCCGGCACAGCTCGCCGAGTAATAACAAACAGGGTTTTTGCGCCAGCGGCTCACCTCCGGTTACACACACGTGACGCGCGCCGTAGTGCGCAACCACTTGCAGAATGTCCGGGATGCTCATCCACTCACCGCCCTGGAACGCATACGTAGTATCACAGTAACCACAACGTAGCGGGCAACCAGTCAAGCGCACAAACACCGTGGGCCAGCCGACGTCGCGTGCTTCACCTTGCAGCGAGTGAAAAATTTCGGTGATGCGCAGCTGGGGTAGCGCGGCGTCAGTTTTGGAAAGTGTGTTTGACACGTGGGTGCAAAAACCGGCTAATGCCCTTCCCGCTTAATCTGCTCAAGACGTTGCATTGCCAGTTGCGCCTGAGATGTATTCGGAAATTTGGTTACTACCTCGTTGAGCGTTTGCGATGATTTATCCCACACGCCCAGCTCGTATTGCGTCAACCCGAACTTCAGCAAGGCATCGGAGAATTTTGGACTATTGGGGTAACGCGCCACGACACGCTCGAACTCAACCAATGCAATGTCGTAACGGCGCTGCACGTAAAACGCTTCGCCCAACCAGTATTGCGCATTCGCAGCGTGTTCGCTGCCGGGATGTTTTTTCAGAAAGTCCTGCAACTCGACAATGGCTTGTTCGTATTTACCATCGCGCAAGGTTGCAAATGCCGCTTCGTAACTCGCCCGATCAGCACCGCCGGGCGCCGCTGCATTTGGCGCGGTTTCACTGCCCGACCCGCTGGAAGAACGCTGTGCGGTTTCGAGCGTGCGCAAGCGATGATCCAGATCCAAATACAACTCACGTTGCTTGCGTTTGAGATCTTCGATGTTGTGATTGACAGTTTCGGCCTCACCCTGCAAACGCTGTAATTCCTGCTGCGCGGCGTCGATACGCGCGGAAAATTCTTCCAACGTGCGATTTTCCAGCACGCTTTCCAGCTTGCTCATGCGTTCGTCCAGAGTCAGGCCGCCGCGCACGCGCGCGCCGCTGGAAGTAATATCAACCACCGGCGCTTTCGCTGCGTAAACCGAACCGGCGCAAACAAAAACGCCGGACAAGCCGGCGAGAAAGTAATTGCGGAATATTTTTTTCATCTGCGTTCCTCAATCAGTCGGGACGCCTGGATATACGTCCCGATCAGGGCACAGTGTTAGCGATATGCAAACACCGCGCGACGATTCTGCCACCAGGAATCTTCATCATGACCCAATGCAATCGGGCGTTCTTCGCCGAAGCTGATGGTCGCAATCTGCTTGTCCGCAACGCCCTGCAATTTCAGCAACTGACGCACTGCCGTCGCACGACGATCACCTAACGCGATGTTGTATTCGCGCGTTCCACGTTCGTCGCAATGCCCTTCGATCTTGACGGCTGCATTCGGATTTTTCGACAAATATGCCGCGTGCGCCAACACCGCTTCGCGGAATTCGGGTTTGATGTCAAAGCGGTCGAAATCAAAATAAACCGTGTTTTTTAAATTGCCTGGGCCAGCTGACTTGTCCGTCGCACTGTCGGTCTTCCCTTTGGAGGTGTCAATCGGCGTTGCTGTACCGGTACCGACACCGACGTCAGGTTTCGTGGTTGCCGCCGCATCGGATTTTGGTTTGACAACATCGGGCGCTTTATTGTCCGCAGCAGGTTCCGGGGTGGACTGGCAGCCGAACAACAACACAACGGGTAACACCAACAGGGCAATGGGTTTCAACGCGCGCATGTAACACTCCTATTTAAATTAAACGATTATTGTGAAGTTCGTAACAACGGCGACCAGGCCGGATCAAGCACACGGCCCTCTTGCGAGAGTCGCTGCTTTACTCGACCATCAACCGAAACCGCAGCCAGAATTTTTGCGTTTTTGAACGTCGTGGCGTAAATGATCATGCTGCCGTTGGGCGCAAAGCTCGGGGATTCGTCCAAACTACTGTCGGTCAACACGCGCAACTGGCCGGTCTCAAGTTCAAACACGGCGACGCGGTATTCTCCACTATTTGCATGAATCATGGCCAGCATTTTTCCGTTGGGTGAAAATGACGCCCGATCATTCTCAACGCCTTCGAATGTCAGCCGCTCTTCTTTACCTCCGGCAACTGCTTTGCGGTAAATCTGCGGCCGACCGCTGCGATCCGAAGTGAATACTATAGAGCGGCCATCCGGTGACCACGCCGGATGCGTCTCAACCGCCCAGTGCTCGGTAAAACGCGTCAAGGCTTTGCTGCGCAGATCAAGAATATAGATGTCGAAATTACCTGCGTCGCCGGGGCTGCGCTTGTGCTGCATCGCCAACGCAAGCCGGTTGCCGTCCGGCGACCACGCGGGCGCACCATTGTGACCGAGGGCATTGGCCACAATCTCGCGTGCGCCGGTCGCAACATCTTGCACGTACAACACAAAGTGATCGTTTTCAAAGCGCGCATAAGCAAGCCGCGTTCCGTCCGGCGACCAGGCCGGCGACATGATTTCAGTCGATGAATTCAGCACGTCGCGCGGGCCGTAACCATCGGCGTCGGCAATCCACAAGGTATGCACACTGGCGGTGGCGGCTTTATGCTGCATCGTCACATAGGCAACGCGCGTAAGGAAAGCCCCGGGTTCGCCGATCAAGGCTTCGTAGATCATGTCGCTGATTTTATGCGCGGTCGCACGCACGGTGGTGGCTTGCATCGGCAAGCTGAAGGCCTTGATCTGCTGCCCTTTCAACACGTCAAACAGGTAAAAACGCACCTCGTAACCGGACCCGGCCGCCTTGACCGAACCGATCAACAAGTTATCCATACCCAGCAAACGCCAGTCATGAAAATTGACCTTGGCCGGATCGCTGGGACGCGCCACCAGGTCGGTTTGCGGCAGCACTTTGAAACGCCCACTGCGCTGTAAATCCGCAACCATGATCGCCGTCAGATCACTGCCCATTAACGCACTGGCGCCTTCTGACGCGAACGGAACAATAGCGAGGGGCAGCGCACCTTCCACGCCTTCGGTGATTTCGATGGTCAGTGCCGCATGCGCCGTCGGCGCTCCCATGAGCGTGAGCAGCGTAACCGTAGTGCGGAAAATCGAAGTTATTGTCATTGTGGCTTGAAGAGGAAATCGATATTACGCATCCGGTCAAACGCGACCGGGTCTTTTGGCACCGGCAAGGGTGACGCTTTTTGCACTGCCGATTCTACCGAGCGGCTAAAAACATCACCACCGCTGCAGTTACTCAATTTACTGTCGACCACGTCGCCGGTGGGGATCAACTTTACCGATACCGTACAGGCCGAGCCCGGCGCAAAATTTGTGGGCTTGATCCATACGCTTTCGACCTTCGCTTTGATGAGCGAGGTAAATTCGCCGACGGCTTTTTTTGCCGTTTGATCTTTTTCGGCCTGCTCACGTTCTTTCTGCTTTTTCAACACGTCCTGGCGCGCGCGATCCGCCGCTTGCTCTTCTTCCATTTTGCGCTGTGTTGCCAGCTTTTCGACTTGCTGTTGTTCCTGCTTGTTCTTCAAGGCCAGATCATCGCTGTCTTTCTTCAGCTTCTTTAAACGCTCCTGTTCAACGGCGGCCTGCTCGGTGTCGACTTTTTTCTTTTTCTTCAGTTCAGCCAGATGTTGTTCTTCCGCTTCACGCAGTCTTTTTACGCGTTGCGCGTCCGATTCCAGCTCACGTTGGCGGCGATCTTCTTCGTCTTTCTTGCGCTGCTCGGATTTTTTCAGCTTGTCCATTTCATGCTGGATTTTGCTCTCGTCGACCGTGACCGCTTCAATGACGTTCACTTCCTGCTGCGATGATCGCGGTGTTTTAGGTGCGAATTCCAGACTCATCACAAACAGCACACCGATGCCCATATGCATCAGCACCGACAATATGAACGGAATGATGTTTTCTTTTACGTTGGACATACGCGATTATTTCTTCACGGAAGCGGGTGTCTCGGTAACCAGCCCTACATTGGGCGCACCGGCTTTTTGCAATAGCGCCATCGCGGTAACCACTTTGCCGTAGCTCACGTCCTGGTCGCCGCGCACCATCACCGGCGTGCCCGGCTGGTTGCGCAATACCGCCGCAACCCGCGCCACCAAGGTGTCGTGATCAATGGGCTTTTCCTGATCGTCGCCGATGTTCACGAAGTAATTGCCTTGCTTGTTGACTGTCACTACCAGTGGCTCTTTATTGTCGCTTGATAGAGGCTCCGAGCCCGCTTTGGGTAATTCCACCTGCACGCCTTGTGTGAGCAGCGGTGCGGTGACCATGAAAATCACCAACAACACCAACGTGACGTCGATATAGGGCACCACGTTGATCTCGGACATGCTGCGGCGTTTTTTGCGCCGGTGGGTGTCAGCCATGTTTCGCCCCATCACTGAGTTTGATGCAGCACATTATTTGAACGCCTGCCGTTGCAGAATATTGGAAAATTCATCGAGAAAATTCGCGTAACGGCTTTCCAGCCGATCCACCTCGTTGACGAAACGGTTGTAGGCAATCACCGCCGGAATCGCCGCGAACAAACCCATCGCGGTGGCAATGAGTGCTTCGGCGATGCCAGGCGCAACCAAACTCAGCGTGGCTTGCTTCAAGTTACCCAACGCGCGAAACGAATTCATGATGCCCCACACGGTGCCGAACAAACCGACATACGGACTGGTGGAACCGACCGTGGCCAGAAACGGCAGATTGGTTTCGAGCCGGTCGATCTCGCGCGCTAGTGCGATGCGCATGGCGCGCTGCGCGCCGTCGAGCACCGCCTTGGGCTCGGCGGTATGTTGCTGGCGCAAGCGTGCGAATTCGCGAAAGCCTGACTCGAAAATAATTTCCATACCGGCGCGGGTGTGCGGGCGCGAGGTAATAGCGGTGTAAAGTTGGGCCAGATCGCTGCCCGACCAGAATTTGTCTTCGAATGCGTCCGCTTCACGGCGCGCATGTTTGAGCACCATCGCCTTGCGAAAAGTACGCATCCAGGAAATCAACGACACCAGCAACAGCATGGCCATGACGAGCTGCACCACGTGGCTGGCGTTGAGAATCAAATGCAGAATGGATAAATCAACGTTCACTCGTAATCTCCCTGAGTAGTCGCGGCGGAATCGCCGTGGGGCGTAGCGTGCGTGCATCCAGACTGGCGATCTTCACGTGTCCTGCACATAAAATGTGTGACGGATCGCCCGATGCGAGCTCAACACGCTGCGCGAATAATAGACTTGCCTTGCCGATTTCCGCCAGTTGCGTGCTGACATTCAATAATTGATTGAAGCGCGCGGGCTTCAAGTAATCTACCGTCACCGAGCGCACCGCGAAAATCACGCCGTCGTTGGCAATCAGTTCGTCCTGTTCAAAACCGAGGCTGCGCAAATACTCGGTGCGTGCACGCTCCATAAACTTGAGGTAGTTAGCATAGTACACAACACCGCCGCTGTCGGTGTCTTCGTAGTAAACGCGGATGGGAAAGATGAACTCGCTCATGTGTTGAGTAGTTTTAACTTTCACTACTGAACAGATTCATCGATTCGCGTTGCGCGCCGGGCGGCGGTGGCACCAGACCGAAGTGCAGATACGCACTCTTGGTCGCAACGCGGCCGCGCGGCGTGCGCATCATGAAGCCTTGTTGGATCAGAAACGGTTCGAGCACGTCTTCGATGGTGCCGCGCTCTTCGCCGATGGCGGCGGCAATACTGTCGACACCCACCGGGCCACCGTCGAATTTTTCGATAATCGCGAGCAACAGTTTGCGATCCATCATATCGAAGCCGTTCACGTCCACGTCGAGTAGATCGAGCGCGCGACCCGCGACAGCAAGGTCGATCACACCCTTAGCTTTGACTTGCGCGTAGTCGCGCACCCGACGCAGCAGACGGTTGGCGATGCGCGGTGTGCCGCGTGCGCGGCGCGCGATTTCTTTTGCACCGGCGGCGTCCATCTCGATGCCTAGGATGCGCGCCGAGCGTTGCGCGATGGTGGTCAGATCCGTCGCGCTGTAAAACTCCAGGCGCTGCACAATGCCGAAGCGGTCGCGCAGCGGCGACGTGAGCAGACCCGCGCGCGTGGTTGCGCCGACCAGTGTAAACGGCGGCAAATCCAGCTTGATGGAGCGCGCCGCCGGACCTTCGCCGATCAAAATATCAAGCTGGTAGTCTTCGAGCGCGGGATAAAGAATTTCTTCCACCACCGGGC
>JANOOV010000210.1:0-1718 GCA_031421535.1 Gammaproteobacteria bacterium | reverse complement strand
CCGGCGCTCCTTTCGAGACATGGGCGCCGACGGTATTCACATAGAGGCGGTCGATGCGCCCCGCCACCCACGCGGTGACCTGCGCCTGCCTGGCCTGATCATAAGCGACGATGCCGACGGCGTTGATCTCCTTGGTGAGCGGCATCATACGGGCCTCCACCGTAGCGACATTCGCCATCACCAATTGCGCGGGCGACAATGAAACATCACGCAACATGTCTGTTTCATTCGAGTCATCCTGCCGCACGGAGGTCATGACTGTCATGGTTTGCTTCGCTGTAATATTTTTTTCGCGCCACAGGTAATATCCTCCCCCCGCAGTGGCGGCGATGGCCGCGATAACAAAAATGATTACGATCCTTTTGTTCATGCCGGATTCACCTCCAAAATGGGCCGTCTGCTTTCATGCCTGCCCACTGCCATTAAGTTAAGCGCTGACCTGCCAAATGTAGGGTGGGCTAGGCGCGTCTTTTTGCGCCGTAGCCCACCAAGCGTGCCGCTAGGTACTCAACATAAAAACAGGCAGTGTGCTTCGCACGCTTGGTGGGCACAAAAAAAGTGCCCACCCTACATCATATTGGTCAGCGGCTTAACTTAATGGCAGTGGCCTGCCTGCCCGAACGTTCATGGCAACTCCTTTCCTACCATGGCTTCGAGTTCCGCCAGTTTCATCTGATAATCCGCCAGGGAGTCGTAGTATTCGCGCTCGTAATTAAAAAGCGTCATGCGGTTGACGAGCAGCGTCAACAGGTCGACCTTGTTGACGCGATAACCGATGATCGCCGATTCCAAAGAACGCTGCGCCTGGGGAATGATGCCGGTTTTGTAAAGTTCGATCAGTCGCTTTCTCTTTTCAAGCTGGGCAAGCAGGTCGGCAACGCCATAGCTGATGGTATTTTTCAGGGCGTTAAGCTCCTCGGTCGCCATGGAGATTTCCGCATTCGACTCGGCCAGCATGGCGGAACGCCGTTCGCGCTGGAAAGGAAGATTAAGGGTAATGCCGACGGCATACATATCCAGGCCCATCTCGTCCCCCACCGGACTGCGCTGCATATACTCGAATGCCGCATTGAAATCGGGATAGTACTCCTTTTGCGCGAGCTTGCGCCCCGCCTGCCCCTTTTCGATAAGCGCGGTATAACCCTTGATAATGGGACGATTCGCATCGGCGATTTCCGTCAGTTCGGCGGCGGACAGCGAGAGAAGCGCAGTCTCGAAATCGGAAATACCGCCGACGGGATTATCGACCTGCCGGTAAAGCAGCGCGTTAATATTGGCTTGCAGACTCGTGCGCTGCTGGACGAGGGCGATTTGCATGTCCAGCATTCTGGAGCGTTCCACCTGCGCCTTGAAAATATCTTGCTGCACTCCTTGTCCGACGGCATACTTGGTCTTGCTGAGCGTGATGAAATCATCCAGAATTTTTATATTCTTCTCGACGATCCCCGATGCTTTGTCAACAAAGAAAATCTGGTAATAGGACTCCTTCACCATGCGTTTCAGTTCCAACTTCCGTTCCTCCAGTTGCCACTGGTAGAACTCGGCCTGCTTCGCCGCCATCTCCCCGCGCAAGGCCCGTTTTCCCCAGAAGGGCAGCGCCTGGCTGAGGCCGATCACCTTCTGCGTCATGGGATCCTTCCTGAAATTGAAAGGATCGCCCGCGATGCCATTCTGAATCTTCAGCATCAACATCGGATCATCGAACGCCTCGGCCTGCT
>JANOOV010000209.1:0-5692 GCA_031421535.1 Gammaproteobacteria bacterium | reverse complement strand
CGGCGCCGCTGATGAACCAGACCACCGCCGCCGCGATCACACCCGCCAGCGTGCCTGCGAACACGCGCGACAAAAACATCGCGAGTATTTGCCCGACCACGACGCCGAAAATCAGCAGCGCGGGGATCGGCATCTGCGACGCCTGGAGACCTGATGTGGCCACCGGCGCGGGTAACTCCTCGCCAGCGAACACCGCGACGATGGCTTGCGCCCCCGCGACGATGCCGCCTTCGTAGTCGCCCAGTTTGAAGCGGGGCAGGATTTGACTTTGAATGATCTGGCTGGACAACGCGTCGGTCAGCTTGCCTTCCAGTCCGTAACCGACGTCGATACGCACCTCGCGTTCATTCGGTGCGATGATCAACACCACGCCGTTGTTCCGGCCTTTTTGACCGATGCCCCAGTGGCGACCGAGCTGGTAGCCGTAATCTTCGACCGGGTAGCCTTGCAGTGATTTCACGGTGACGACCACCAACTGGTTGGCCGTGGTGCGCTCGTGTTGTTCGGAGAGTTGGGTGAGTTGGGCGCGCGTAGCCGCAGACAACAATCCGGCCTCATCCACCACCCGGCCGGTGAGTGCCGGAAATTCAGGAGCAGCGTGGGCGACGCCGATCATCAACCACGGCAGTAGCAGCGCAGCTAGCTTGTGAGCGACCACTTCAGAACTTCACCTTCGGCACTTCCTGCACCGCTTCGGGTGCGCTGAAATTCTGTTTGGGCTGCATCTCGGAATACAAAATGCCTTTCCATATCCGGCCCGGGAAAGTGCGAATTTCCGTGTTATAGCGCTGCACGCTTTCGATGTAATCCTTGCGCGCAACAGCGATGCGGTTCTCAGTGCCTTCGAGCTGTGATTGCAAGGTCAGAAAATTCTGGTTCGATTTCAGCTCGGGATATTTTTCCACCACCACCAGCAACCGCGACAACGCCGAGCCGAGTTGATTTTGATTTTGCTGAAATTGCTGGAATGCCTGCGGGTTGGTCAGAATGTCTTTGGGAATTTGCATGCTGCCGACTTTGGAGCGCGCTTCCACCACCCCCATCAATACATCCTGCTCCTGTTTGGCGAAACCTTTGACGGTCTCGACCAGATTGGGCACCAGATCGGCGCGACGCTGATACTGATTCAACACCTGGCTCCACGCCGCCGTGGTGGCTTCGTCGTAGGTGGGAATGTTGTTGATACCGCAACCGCTGCTCAGCAGCGCCAGCATGGCAATACCACCTGCAAACAACCCTTGAAATGCGCGCATTGCTTCCGTCCTGTGTCAGGCTAAAAATTGAGTGTGCCTAACATAGCACAGGATTACGGCCAATCCACACGCTGCGGCCCTGCGTGGACGCGCTCCAGTTTGTCGAGCATGGCGTTGATCGAGGCTGCCAGCATTCGGATTTCGTCGCCGCCTTCCACGGGTACGCGCCGCGACAGATCGGCCTGTGATCCGATCAGCGCCGCCGACTCCGCGAGGGCCCGCAACCGGCGCAAGAACAATTGGTCGAGAATCAGCACCATGACAACGCACAGCGTGACACCCAAAGCCACGCTCGCGCCGATGAAGGAACCGAAGCTTGACTTGCCCTGCGCGACAACATCGCGTGCAAGCTCGATTTGCACGGCCAACCCAGGTTGATCGGCGATGTCGCGCAACAAGCCGTATCCTGCGACAACCTCGTCGCTGATGGGGCGCGACAATAACGACTGCTCGCGCAACTGCTCCAACACCGGTGCGTATTCCGGAACAGCATTAGACGCTACGTCGATCAGTTGGGGTGTCAACTGCGTCATCGCGGCGATACGCGCCGTGAACGCGTCGTTTACAAACCGCCCGAACACAAACATGCCACGGCTCGGTCCGCGATTTGCGGAATTCAAGATCGGCGCGGCGGAGACCAACACCGGCGCCCCGCCGCGCATGACCAGCCCGGTCGTGACGTGGTCGCGACCGGACAACGACCCGTGCGGGCCGACCAGCGCCAAAAGATCACGTGGAACGGATTTCTTCTGCCCAGGGCGCGCGCCCACCAGCAATTGATACACCGGCGTTCCGCGCGGATCAGTGATGATGAGAAAATCGACATTCATGTTCGGCAACGTGTCGCCCCAATAATTTGAGCGCAGGTACGCCGGGTCGCGGGTTTTCATGAACGTGTAAGTGTCATCCCAGTAGGCGTGGTCGGTGGTGAGGCTTTCCAGATTGCGCTGATTGTCGGCGAAGGCGTTGAGCACGCGTTGCACGTTGGCGTGCACGTAGGCGCGTTCGATTTCGTAGTATCCGCGCATGAGCAGCGTTTTACTGCTGGTGATTTCGAGCGTCTCGAACACGACAAAAGCAAGGCCGAAGATCAGCGTTAACTTGCCGCGCAAACCCCAGCGACGACGTGTTGACTCGGTCGGGTGCGATGTTGCAGGGTGCTTGATGTTTACATCCATGCCATTCTCCTTTGCTTCCATATCGACGTTGTAACCGATAGACCAAACGCATTGAGTCGACAACTTATCGAGTGGGTGGTCTCCGCGCAGATCGTTGGTGGCACATCTTGACCCGCCGCATTGTCGCTCAAATTGCGTTTGCTATACTCCGGCGTGTTTACGGCGGCCTGGATTCTGCCCGAGAATTCCCACTCGCATTCATCCGGGCAACAGATAAAGGATGCTGACGCCAATGCCACCCGTTCGCGCGTTGCAATTACTTTTGATCGGCGCTTTCGCGCTCACCGCCGTGATATGCGCGGCAGCGGGAATCCACGGTTACCAATCCGCGCTCCGGTTTATGGTCAACGGCGTGCCACTTCGTGCCGACGTGCTTGCCGAAGTAAAATCCATCAATGGTCTCGACATGCTCCCTGCGCGCCCGGCGGAAAACGTGTTTTCCGGCGCGCAGCAGAATTTGTGGAAGCAACGCAACCGCGATTTGCATAACCACCTTGCGAGTCGTGAACAAGTCACATTGAAATTCGACCCGCGCACGCCGCACAAGGAAACGGTTGTTGCGCAGTTGTCGCCGTGGTCCAAGGCGGCGTTGTTCGAACAACTCGGCTGGCCGTATCTGGCAGCCGCACTCCATATCGTGCTGGCGGTATACGCCTTGTGTGCCTTTCCCTCGCACAATGGGTTTCTTGTGGCGCTTGCCTGCGCAGGCCTCGGCTTGTTGTATACGGCGCTGGGCATCCCGCCGCCACTGCCGTTGACAGTCGCTCCTGATGTTGTTCCGTTGATTCATGCCGGTGTTTTGTTCGG
The DNA here is from genome assembly GCA_031421535.1 of Gammaproteobacteria bacterium. Taxonomy (GTDB): domain Bacteria; phylum Pseudomonadota; class Gammaproteobacteria; order SG8-11; family SG8-11; genus UBA6921. The sequence continues at coordinate 2,454 of JANOOV010000209.1, read as the reverse complement.
ATTATTTGGCGTCATCGCGCTGTTGCATTTTCTGTTGCGCGCGCCGATGCCGGTGCTGCATCCGGTGCTGGTGCAATGCATTGTTTATGGGTTGTACGCGTACCTTGCAATCAAGATCGCGCTGCTCCTAACCGGGGAGTTTGGCGCAGCGACGCTTATGCCGTTTGTGTTCGTCGTGGGCGGGCTGCTGTGCGCTGCGGCGATCTTCAGCATGGTGCGCAAAGACCGGCGCGACGCTGCGCACGCAGCTCGTGTATACACCTGGCCCGTCGCGCTGGGTGCCATCATCCTGGCCGCGTTGCTGGTTGCTCAGCCCGCGTCCACGGCGAGCATTCAGCTTCTGATCGTGTTTGGTTTACTGGTGCCTTTCGGCATGGTCGCGAACATGAACGCGCAACAGGACCGGTCGGAGAAGCGCTCGCTCAAACACAGCCTGCGCAACGAGCGGGAATTGATCCGGCGCGAATTGCATGACGGACTGCTGAACGATCTGGCCGCCATCGCCATCACCGCCGAGCGATTGCAGCACAGTACGGAATTGCGTTCGCCGCCAATGGCGCAGCGTCTTGAGATTTTGAACACGTTGACCAATGACGCCGCGACACGCATACGCACCTTGCTGAAAACGACAAGCAACGACACGCGCACATGGGAAGATTTTTTCGCGAGCGTGGCCACGTACGCCAACGTAGTGCTCAACGCAAGTGGAGTGCGGTTAACCAGCGTTGCGGATCCGGCTCTCGCCACGCTGCCGGTCAGCGACGACATGCAGCTCGTCAATCTGGAGCACGTGTGCCGTGAGGCGGTCGTCAACGTTCTTAAACATTCCGGCGCAACTGAAGTATCGCTGCACGCGCATTCCGACGGCTCCGCAGTGCTGATCGATATCGACGACAACGGCTGCGGATACCAACAAGCAAACCGCGTGAGCGAAGGTTTCGGAACCACGCATATGAATCGGCGCATGACCGAGGCGGGCGGCACAGTCCACATCGGCCCCGCGCCGGATCAAGGAACACGTGTGCGCTTGCGCGTGCCGGTAGCGCACGCCGCGCCGCGTGACAAAACGTCACTACCCACCGTGAGTTCGCAATGAATACCCGCGACGACGCAGCGCGTGCTCCCATCACCCTCTACCTTGTGGAGGACAACGCGCCATACGCGCACGAAGTCATCGGGCATTTGTCCGCGTCGTCGCGATTCAAGGTGCTCGGTCACGACACACAGGGCCGGGCGGCGGTGCACAACATCGTGCGGGTGAATCCGGACGTCGCGATGGTGGACATCAACCTGCCCGATATCTCGGGGATCGCCGTCATCGCCCGCGCACGCCATCAAGGTTATCGCGGCGAGTGCTTGATGCTCACCGCGCTGGACGATGACGGCTCGCTATTCGACTCGATTCGTGCCGGAGCAACGGGGTACATCGTAAAGGGAGAGACCGGCTTATCCGGCATTGAAACAGCGATCTGCGACGTTGTCGCCGGAGAAGCACCCATGTCGCGCGGTCTGGCGCGGCGCATCCTCGCCGGGATTGCACCACGCCCCGGTCATGAGCCCCCCGACAGCGCCGACCCGCTCAGCGAGCGCGAGCAAGACATTTTGAAGTTGTTGAGCAAGGGCTGCGCCCCGCGCGACGTCGCCGCGCTGCTGTCCATCAGCTACGAAACCGTGCGCAGCCACCAGAAACACATCTACCACAAATTGCAGGTCAGCTCGATCACCGAAGCGTTGGCGGTGTACTTCAACCGGTAGGGGAGTGCGGCCGGTAATCCTTTTAAAGAATCCTGCTACAATCTTTAAAAGCCAGTCGGGCCTTTAAAGAATTCTTGCAAAGCGGGATCGGCGTACATGGAACCAAAACATTTCACCTGCCCGGATGCCGGTAAAGTTGTACGCACACCGGAAGGCTACTACGCGTTTGTTCCTGCGCCGCCGCCAAACATCGCTTACGAGCCCGATCTGGTGTTGTTGCTTTCGCGTGCCGATGCTGCCGTGAGCGAGCTTGCGGGTCTGGGCCGTTTCTTACCGAATCCGCATTTGCTCATCGCGCCTTACGTGCGCCGCGAAGCAGTGTTGTCGTCGCGCATCGAAGGCACGCGCGCGTCGGTGTCTGACATCCTGCTGGACGAAGTGCAGTCCGATATTCCACACGGCGACGCGGCGGACGTGCACGAGGTCCGCAACTACGTCACCGCCCTTGAATACGGCATCAAACGGTTACACAAGCTGCCGCTTTCGCTGCGCCTGGTGCGTGAGCTGCACGGCAAACTCATGAACGGCGTGCGCGGCAACAGCGCCACACCGGGCGAGTTCCGCCGTTCGCAAAACTGGATTGGCCCCGCCGGAAGCACACCGGTCACGGCCACCTATGTGCCGCCGCCCGTCAAACAAATGAACGACGTGCTCGGGCGCTGGGAGCTCGCGCTGCACGCTCGCGATCAATATCCCGAT
>JANOOV010000208.1:0-2814 GCA_031421535.1 Gammaproteobacteria bacterium | reverse complement strand
ACCCGCGCCTGCTGGCGGTGCAGGCCAACGCGGACGCGGCGCAGGCGCACGGGCGCGCCGCGCAAGCGCCGCTGTACAACCCGGAGCTGGAACTGGATGCGCAGCGCGCGGCTGCAACCAGCTTCAGCGTCGGTGTGAACCAGACGCTGGATTTGCGCGGCAAGCGCGCCGCGCGCGCCGAACTAGCCAGCCACCAACTGCGAGTCGCGCTGGCGGAACTCGACGGCGCGCGGCAGGCCTTGGCCGCCGAAGCGCTAGCGGCGTTGGCGCGCTATCACGGCGCGCGCGCGGCGGCCACGCTGGCGGAAAAGCGGCTCGAACTGTTGCAGCGTTTCATGCAGGTGGCGGTGCGCCGTTTCGACGCGGGCGACATCGGCCGCCTTGATGCCGATCTGGCGCGCCTGGCGTTTTCGCAGGCGCGTATCCGGCACGCGCACGCGCGCACCGCGTTGCTCGACGCGGAACAAAGCGTGCGCAGCTTGCACGCGCAAATCCCGTCCGCATGGCCCGCGCTGGACATCCCGTTACCCGCGCTCGCGATCCCGCAAGACAGCGAGCTGGAACAGCTGCTGTTGCGTACGCCCGGGTTGCGCGCGGCACAGGCACGCATGGACGCGGCACGCGGCGGCATCCAACTGGCGGAACGCGAACGGCATGCCGATCCCACCGTCGGTGTGCGTGGCGGTCGCGATGGCGGCGATAATTCCGACAGCCTCGTGGGCCTGAGCTTGACCATTCCGCTGGGCGTGCGTAATCCGCGCCGCGCCGAAGTGGATGCGGCACGCGCGCAAGCACTCGCCGCCGAATACGAACGCAATGCGTTTCACCGTCAGGCGCGCGCACGTCTGGCGGGCGACGCGGCGCGTTATCGCATGGTGTTCGACGCTTGGGAGGAATGGCAACGCAGCGGTGGCGTCACACTCACTGAGCGTACCGCGCTGTTGAACAAGGTGTGGGAAAGCGGCGAGATCAGCGCGGCGGAGTACCTGGTGCAGTTGCAGGAAACTTTGGACACGGAAACCGCTGCGGCGGAATTGCGCAGCACGGCCTGGATTGCATGGTCCGAGTGGCTGGCCGGGTCCGGACAAATGACGGCGTGGCTCGGCTTGCCTCTCCCCGCACAGAAATAATCGAATTCAAACGGAGCACGAACATGAACAGAACGACGCTTTATTTAAATTTAATCATCGGTATTTTCCTTGCGCTGTCACAAGCCGAAGCCTTCGCCGCAAACGCCAATCCTGCGGGTAGTAGCGAAGCGGCGGATGAAATCACCGCGCCCGGCGAAGTGCAGCTCAACGCTTACACCAGTGCGCAAGTCACGTCGCGCATTGCCGCGCAGATCATGCAACGCCATGCCCGCCTGGGCGACCAGATAAAAGCCGGGGCGCCGCTGGTCACGCTGTCCAGCGTGGAAATGGCCGAGGCGCAAGGCGCGCTGATGCTCGCTGATGCGGAATGGAACCGGGTGCAAAAACTCGGCAAGGACGTGGTGTCGGAGCGCCGCTACGTCGAAGCACAAACGGCGCGACAACTGGCCTACGCCAAGGTGATCGCCTACGGCATGACGCGCGAACAGGTCGAGCAACTGCTGCGCGGCGCCGATCCCACCCGCGCCGACGGCAGTTTTGCGCTGGTGGCGCCGCGCGCGGGCCGCATCATTCTCGACGATTTCATCGAAGGCAGGCTCGCCGAACCGGGCAAGGTGCTGTTTGAAATTACCGACGAATCCATGCTGTGGGTGCAGGTGCGCTTGAGTCCGGCGCAGGCGAGCAGCGTGCGTATCGGCATGCCGCTGCGGGTGCGCGCGGGCGACGTCTGGCTCACCGGCCGCGTGATCCAGACCATGCACCGTCTCGACGAACAGACGCGTACCTACATGGTACGCGGCGAAGTGCGCAACGTCGGCGATGCGTTGCATTCCGGCCAGTTTGTGGACGTGCGTTTGCCGATCAAGGCAGCACCGGCCGGGGCAACGCCATGATCGCCGCACTGATCCGTTTCTCTCTCACCCAACGCTTGCTGCTGATGCTGGCGGCGGTGGCGCTCGCAGTGGGAGGGGTCTGGGCTTTTCATACCCTGCCCATCGATGCCTTCCCCGACATTTACACGCCGCAAGTGCAGGTGATCGTGATTGCGCCGGGCATGACTCCGGCCGAGGTCGAAACCCGCATCACCTTTCCGATTGAGACCGAGATGCAGGGCCTGCCGCGCCAGAATATGTTGCGCTCGCTTAACAAGCCCGCGCTCGGGCTCGTGAACATCTGGTTCGAAGACGGCACCGACATCTATTGGGCGCGGCAGCAGGTCGCCGAGCGTCTGAATCAGGTGCGTGCCAGCTTGCCGCCGGAGGTGGAACCGATGCTCGCGCCGATCACCACGCCCTTGGGCGAGGTGTACATGTACCGCATCGCAGGCGGGGGCTTAAGCAACCGGGAACTGCGCACCCTGCAGGACTGGACCATCCGCCCGCGCGTGCGCGGCGTGGACGGTGTCGCCGACGTGAACTCGCTGGGCGGCGAGGTGCAGTCGTTCGAGGTCACGGTGCAACCCGATCGGCTCGCGCAGTACCGCGTCGGGCTCGACGAAGTGGAACAGGCGCTTGCGGACAGCAACCGCAACGCGGGCGGCGACCGCATCAATCGCCAGGATCAGACCCTGCTAGTGCGCACCGTGGGTGTGCTGCACACGCTCGCCGACATCGGCAACGTAGTGATCACCGCGCGCGCCGGTACGCCGGTGCTGGTCAAGGACGTGGCTGATGTCAAGATTGGCTCCCTGACGCGCTACGGCGCCGTGACCGCCGACGCCCAG
>JANOOV010000207.1:0-2768 GCA_031421535.1 Gammaproteobacteria bacterium | reverse complement strand
CATCGCTTCATAACACGCCGAATCGCCGTGCGGATGAAACTTGCCGAGTACATCGCCGACCGTACGCGCAGATTTTTTGTATTTGTTACCGGCCTTCAACCCCAGCTCGCTCATCGCATAAATAATGCGCCGCTGCACCGGCTTCAAGCCGTCACCGATATGCGGCAACGCGCGATCCAGAATCACGTACATCGAATAGTCAAGATACGCCTTCTCGCTGAACACACGCAGCGGCTGGCGCTCGATACCGTCGGGATTGGTTTTTGTTTCTTCAGTCATGATCTGTCCTTAAACATAAATTCTTACTCTCTATTCTGTGAGTCCTGCACACGCAAACCGCGATACAAAACCAGCCAGGGTGATATTTTCGGCAATCTCGTCGTGCGGAATCAACAGGTAGCGCCACCGCTTGCCGCCGTTGTGTTGCGCGTGGCGCGTGGCGTGGCCGCACCATGCAACAGCGGCGTCGCGTTTTGCGAGCACGTCGGCGATTTCCATTTCGTTACGCGCTTTCGTTTCGATCACATAGTTGCCATCGTCTGCCTCGGCAACAAAGTCGGGAACGTATTCTGGTTGTTCGTGACCGCGTTTGTAGTACATCCGAAATTGCCCAGCCACGGGCCGGAACCACTTCTGCGCATCGCGGTCGAGAATAATCGCAAGCTTGCGCTCGGTGTCCGAATGAAAGCGCTGCACATCATACAAACAATTTTTGAAACCGTTAAACAGCATTTGTCCGATCTTGTTCCGGTCGGTGACGGTCTCGCGGAAATTCGCCGCAATCTTGCTTGCGGGTGCGGTATAAGCCGACCGCCGTAACGTCGTAAACCCTTTGCTCACCACGACGTCGTACCCCGACCCCTTTTCCCAATAGTGACTTTGCATTTGCGCGTGGATGAATTCCGCCAGCGGGCGTTGATAGTACTGCAACACGTTGCGCGCATCGTCTTCGGAAAGATAACCGCGAATATGCGCGACCATCTGCCCGGCAAGGTCGTACAGCAACCCGGCGTGATGATCGTAAGAAATATCGTCCTGGCCGATCAACACGCGCACCAGATAATCTTCGAGCCGCGTCTCAATGTCGTCCGCTCCAGCGCTGCTCAATATTTCCAGCTCGTTCGTGCGCAAATACTTAATCAAAATGTCGCGCTCGACCGGTTGATAGTGAATCGCACTCACGTTCAATTTGAACGAATGAAACCCGCTGCTGACTTCGCCTTTCGGAACCACCACGATACGCGGAATGTCGATGGTCTTATCGATCAACAATGCGGTCGTCCTGGCGACGACGGCAGGAATGTCCGGCTTCTCACCGATTCCTTCCAACTCCCCTTGCACCGGCGTGTAAATGGCGGCAACTTCACGCACGAGATCTTCCTGCACCTTCTTGTCGAGTAAACTCCGCGACGTTGGATAGCACTCGAATTTTTTGATGACTTCCAGCGTGGCCTGGGCGATTTTCTTTTCCGCATCGGTGGCGAAAACATTTTCCGCCGCCGCGTTTTGCAGCGGCACGCCCGCCACATGCACGGAATGTCCGCCGATGTGGTCGAACAAGGTCGAATTTGAAACCACCGTCACCATCGGCGCGAAATCGTTGGCCGGATCGAGAATAACTTGCTGCATCCGAATCACGGAATCCGGCCGGTTTGCCTCGTCAACGATCTCCTGAAACTTGTCGTGCGCGACGATGTTGAGCCGGTCCACCGACATCACGCCGGTGCGTTTACCGTAGGGCAGGCGCAAGCCGCGCCCGATGGACTGCTCGATCAAGGTCCGCGCATTCGCCGCACGCAGCGGCACGATGGTGTAGAGGTTGGTCACGTCCCAACCTTCCTTGAGCATGTTCACGTGGATCACGATTTCCGTCGGCTCGTCGGCATGCTCCACGCGCAGCAGGCGTTCGACCATCGCATCTTCCTCCGCGCCGGTCTTGCTCGAATCCACCTGGATCACCTTGTCCTTGTAGCGCCCCTCGAAGAATTCGTGCGACTGAATCAACTGCATCAACTGCCCAGCGTGCGTGGTGTCGCGTGCGATCACCAGCACGAAGGGTTTGACGATGGCCTGATCGGTCTGCCGCGCGTAGGTTTCCAATTCCACCTTCACATTTTCGTGCAAGCGGATACCGTCTTTCAGCTTGATCTCTTCAAGCTGCGCCGGTGAAAAACTGCTCGGGTCGAAATTCTTTTGCGTGACAACGGCAGGCTCTTTCACGAATCCATCCGCCATCGCCTTGGCCAGCGGGTAATCGTAGATCACGTTTTTGAAGTACACGGACCTGTGGCCAGTTTCCACACGTGGCGTCGCCGTGAGTTCCAAACCCAGCACCGGCTTCAATTCATTGATCGCGCGCACGCCCGCCGACGCGCGGTAGCGATGCGACTCGTCCATGATGAGCACCAAGTCATCGAGCCCGGCGAGGTAGTCGAAATAACTCTGCCCGATATATTCCGACAAGCGGCGAATCTTCGGCGACTTGCCGCCGCGCACTTCCGAATTGATCTTCGAGATGTTGAAGATATTCACGCAGACGCCGCCGAACAGCGTGCCCGTGGTTGGATCGCGTTTCTCGTAGTTATCGCCAGTGATGATCGACGGACTGCTCACCGCAAATTCCGCGATACCCTTAAACACATATTTCGGCGTATTCGGCGTGAAGTCGGCGATTAGTTTGCTGTAAATGGTGAGATTCGGCGCCATCACAAAAAAATTATTCAAGCCATGCGCAAGATGCAGGTAACTGATGAAGGCGCCCATCAGCC
>JANOOV010000206.1:0-3453 GCA_031421535.1 Gammaproteobacteria bacterium | reverse complement strand
CGTCGCAGATGCCGATCCCCGCGCTGCTGATTTTCGGCGTCGTGGTCGGGCAAATACTCGCGATGTTTTTGTCGCGCGTGTTCGCAGGCACGCTGGCGGGTGTGATCGCGGCGGCGGTGGTCTGGTTCATCAGCGGCGCCGGGTTGATGTGCGTGTTCGCCGCGATTGTGATGTTCGTATTTGTCGCGTTGTCGGGTCGCGGCGGCGGCATGCCGTGGATGGGTGGCCGTGGCGGCGGGGGTATGGGTGGTGGCGGATTTTCCGGCGGCGGTGGCTCGTTCGGCGGCGGCGGCGCGTCGGGAAGGTGGTGAGTTAATCTGCGAGCGTTAGGGCCCGTTACGGAATAACTTGGACATTTAACCGCCGAACTTGGGCGCGCTGCGTTGTTGCGAATCGCTTGTGTGGCTCGCCACACGGCGCTCTTCGCGCCTAGCATCGCATCCCAATTCAGCGCCTAAATGCCCAAGTTATTCCGTAACGGGTCCTTAGATAAAAAAAGCCAGATGGACGAAGTCACATCTGGCTTGGTATGGCCGTACTGGAATTCATAACGACGAATTCCTGATTATTAGGTAAGGGCTACTGGCCGAACACCATGCCTATAAAGGCCAGGCTGAACAGGGTCACGAAGAAAATGATTGCGAAATCCATAACACTCCCCTTTGTTTGCGTGCGTTTAAAAGTAAACTCATACTAAACAACTCAAGTAAACAACCTAACGGGGAAGTAGGGTAATGACAATTATGAGCGCGGTCAACATCGAGTTGCTTTACCGCATAAAAATGGCATTTTTTCGATGAAAAGCTGAATTATGCCGGTACCGGTCCACCTGCCTTTTGATGATTCCGATACGCCCAGGCCGCGCTATGCGCTGGTGTATGTGCCCAAGCAGAAGCGCGAGCGCGTGCCCGAGCAGTGTGTCCGTCTGGTGGAAGACGCCGCAGCCGCGTTGTCCGGGGCGGACGTGCGACAAAATTTATTCGCCGCGTTGGTGATCGGGCCATCGCGGTCATCCGAAGGGTTGCGGGTGTTTTATGTGACGCAGTGGTTGTGATACTAGAATTACAACGCGAGCACGAACTCGACCAGCGTGGTGATGTCCGCATCACTGACGCGCGGTGAATAAGGCGGCATCGGCGTGCCGCCGGTCACGTGGGTCCAATTGCCTTTTCCTCCGGTCTTGACTTTATTAACTAATTTCGACTTGGCTTGGGTGTCGTTTTTATAACGCGCCGCGACCTCTTTCCAGGCGGGTCCGACTACTTTTTTGTCGATACTGTGGCAGGCAAGGCAACCGCTCTTGCGCGCCAGCTCTAATCCGGCAATGCTCGCTTCAGCTGGTGCAGCCGCCGAAGGCGAGGCGGGCGCAGGCGGCATGCTTTCAACCAGAGTCTTCAAGTTTGCGAGACCCTGTTCGTAATCCGGGCCGATGAATCTGTCCATCATCAAGCCGAAATAGCGGCCAACAATGTTGTAGCCGGTTTCCTGGTCAAAGCTCCAGGTGACGCGCGTGTCTGCGCCGCTCGCGACGAGGTCGTAGGTGGCGAACGCCGTGCCCATGTCGCCGAAGTTCAGCGCGGTTTGCAGGTGCTGATCGGGGGTGCTGACCATGATCTGCTGCTGGCCGCTGCCCACATCGCGGTTTTCGCTGCGCCATTGCATCGTTGCGCCCACGCCTTGATCCGGACCGCTGAAGGTGTACTGCGTAGCGGGATCAAGCTTGGCCCAAGGTGACCAAAGATTAAATTTGCGGAAGTCATTGATGAAGGCGAACACCGCGCCGGGTGTCGCGTGAATTACGATGCTGCGTTCAACGTGAATTTTGCCCGGGAGCAACAGCCCCACTGCGCTGATCACAACCACGGCAGTAATCAATCCACCGAATATTTTTTTCCACATGCGCGTTCTCCGGTCCGGTGCGAAAGCACGATGGTACACCGGACCCGTCTGGAAACACCCGTGTCATGGACTCACGCAAACGCGGTTATTCTTGTTTGCCTAGGAGCTGTTTGCTCAACAGTTTGAGTTTTTCGTATTCCAGATCCTGGGCCGCGACGAAGCCCCGGAAGCGCAGTTCCCGCAGGATTTTTTTGCCGCGCGCATCCTGGTCCAGGCCCAGCATGAGGTTGGCCAACTGCGCGACCAGTGCAGGCTCGACGCGCGGATGAGCGGCAAACGGGTGCGGCGTGTAGCTGTCGCTGGTCCACAAAACACGCAGCTCATTGCGCACGCCGCTGTCTGCTTGCGCCAGCGTTTTTACGACGCCGCCACCGGCAACATGCAGGCCGCGCGCAACGTTGTTGTACACGCCCTCGTGTGAGCCGACGTAGATGGGCGTGATATTGATCCCGGAGGTTTTAAATACCAGCTGCGGCAGCATGGCGGCCGCAAATGCATTGGTGCTGGGAAAAACCACGGTTTTGCCGGCGAGGTCGGCAAGTTTTTGATAGGGGCTGTTTTTCTGCACCACCACGATACCTTTCAGCACAGTATCTTTTTCTTTGGCGAACACCTGATAGCCGACGGATTGGTGCACCACGGTGTAATACATCGGATTCATGTACACCAGATCAAAATCGCCGTTAGCGGTGCGTTTGTCGAAGCTTTCAATGTCCGGGGCGGATTCAAATTTAATGGTGCGTCCGGTTTTTTCGCTCAGATGCGTCAGGAAGGGATTCCACAACAGCCCCAGTTTGTCTGCGGCTTGCTGCGGCACGACACCGAACACCAACGGACTCTTGGACGCGCCCGGTGATGTGTCGGCGGCATTGCAAGGTGAGGCAAGCAGCGTGGTAAGACTCACAAGTGCGGCAATTACAAACCGGGTATACATGGTGTAGCTCCTGAAAAAGACCATCAGCGACGCGGTTAGCTGTATTACGGTTGACGGTCAGAAATCTTGAAACGCAATCTGCGTTTTTAAAGATAGCAGATTGCTCGCTCTTCCGTGTCCATCGATATTGTCGAGTCGAGTTCCCTGCCGCTGAGGTTCACGCAGATTAAGTATTGAACCGGTTAAGCATTTCCACCCGCAGGTTCCGGCATCGCCATCGCGGTGATGTGGTAGCCCGCGTCAACATACAGAATTTCACCGGTGATGCCGCTGGCGAGATCCGAGCACAGAAATGCGCTTACGTTGCCGACTTCTTCGATGGTCACGTTACGGCGCAGTGGTGAGTTGCGCGCGCCGTAGTCGAGCAGTTTGCGAAAGTCGGTGATGCCCGATGCAGCCAAAGTGCGGATCGGTCCGGCGGAGACCGCGTTGACCCGCGTACCTTCCGGCCCCAGGCACTGGGCCATGTAGCGCACGTTGGCTTCGAGGCTGGCTTTGGCCGGGCCCATGACGTTGTAATTCGGCACGGCGCGCTCGGCGCCCAGATAGCTCAGCGTCAGCAGCGAACCGTTGCGGCCCTGCATCAGCGCGCGGCCCGCTTTGGCGAGTGCGACGAAGCT
>JANOOV010000205.1:0-1780 GCA_031421535.1 Gammaproteobacteria bacterium | reverse complement strand
CGCCTGTAATAAACCCAGATGCCGTTCCGGCAGCGCGATATCCGCATCGCGCACCAAGTGCCCGAACGTGACACCCGACGGTGGCAGGCTTTCCGCGAGCAAGGCTGCGTGGCCATCGCCCGCAACCCGGTTGCCGATGGCAGCCTGCACGCGCAGTTGCGGACGGTAACTTGCCAGCCCGTGCACCACGGCGCCGAAGGTTTGCGCCATCGCCCACGCATCGATGACCGCAAGCACCGGCAGATTAAATTTCTCCGCCAGATCGGCGGAGGAGGGCGTGCCGTCGAACAAGCCCATCACGCCTTCCACTAAAATCAAATCCGCCTCGCCCGCCGCTTGATACAGCAGTTCGCGGCAGTGCGCCTCGCCGCACATCCACACGTCGAGTTGATACACGGGTGCGCCGCTGGCGCGTTGCAGAATCATTGGATCGAGAAAATCCGGCCCGGCCTTGAACACGCGCACGCGGCGACCCTGGTTACGAAACTTGCGCGCCAGTGCCGCCGTGACGGTGGTCTTGCCCTGGCCCGATGCCGGTGCGCTGACCAGCAGTGCAGGGCAAGGGCGGGGGATCATGTGGCCGAGGTGTTGGGTGCGTAGCGCGTGATCAACACCGTGGCCAGCACATGCAGCACCGCCGCAAATACCACGTAGATACACGCGCTGAGTAAATAGGGCGGGAAGTATTGCGCGACACGTGCGGCGTATTCTGTCCAGCCCATGTCGGGGAAACGGCCGGACAGTAAGTAGAAGCTGGCGTTGGAAATCAGAAACGCCATGCCGGTGCTCAGCAACAGGGCGGCGGTCAGTGGCGCCACCGAGCGCCAAGCGTCGCGATGGTTACGCGCATACCAGCGGCCCGCGAGCCACAGACAGGCGTAGGTCGGAATCAGAAACAGATACGCCGGGCTCATGCACCAGCCGTCCGCGCCGTTGGCCGTGGCGACGTAGTCGATGATTCCGGCTTCGGCCAAAAATAATCCAAAGAACAGCGCGGGCCGCAGATAAATTCCCGCGATAAAGAAAATCGCCAGCGACGCGTTGGGCAAACTCAGCGTGGAACCGAAGTGGTGAAAGCGCGTGGTATGTAACTGGGCCATTGCGTCTCCGACGCACGGCCAAGCGCGCACAAACCGACCTTGACGCGTGGGTCGTGTACTACAATCATGAGCGCACACATCAAGGCAAGATGTGTTGCGGCGGAAGCGCAGCAATTGAGCGATGCTTCACGATGTCCCCCAGCGGTTGTTGAAAACGAATTCTCCCAGCGGTTTGCCCATGCGCCAGCTTTCCATTTCGAGCATGGGCTGCGGATAAAATTCCGCGACTGGCCCGATACACAATAAAGCAATCGGTTTAGCGTCCACGGGACAATGCAAGAGCGTGCCCAATCGTGCGGGATCAAAAAACGATACCCAGCCCATGCCGAGATTTTCCGCGCGCGCCGCAAGCCAAAGATTTTGAATTGCGCAGGCGGTGGAACACAGCGCCATTTCTTGCGGCAGCGTGCGTCGGCCGAATAGCGTGCCGTCGTCCGGCGCTTGTACCACCGCGAGCAACTCGGCGCAGTCGCGCAGCCCCTCGATTTTGACTTGCAAAAATTCCGCTGCGCGTTCGCCCATTTCTAGCGCCGTGTTACGGCGTTCGATCTCGACTAATTCCGCGATCTGCTCGCGCAGCCTTGCATCGCCGATGCGAATGAAACGCCAGGGTTGCATCAAGCCCACCGACGGGGCGCTATGCGCTGCCTCTAACAGGCGTTGCAACACCGCTGCTTCGA
>JANOOV010000204.1:0-6195 GCA_031421535.1 Gammaproteobacteria bacterium | reverse complement strand
CATCAACCCGGGCATGACATATTCGAACTGTTGCGCGATGTGCCCGCCCGTGCTGGTTACCAATAAGGTCTCCGTCACGCGCCGATGCAACCACGCGGCGCGATCAACGATGCGCGCATCGGTCGCAAGCGCCGCGCAGGCATCGTGCAGCATGGTGATTTTGTCGGCCAGCGGAATGCTGTCCCAGGCTTGTTTTACCGGTGTTTTAGACTGCACCGTCTGCGCCGGGCGCGGCAGGTCACGCGTATCCACCAGCATATGCAGCGCATTGCGGTGCGCCCAATCCCGCGCTTGTTGCAGCGCCGCGCGCAACCCGCCGGGCGTCAGATCGCAGGTCGCGGCATAACCGCTGCCGCCGCCAGCGATCACGCTGACAAACGCACCGCGATTGATCTGCGTGGACACCGGCGACAGCACACCTTGCCGCACCATCACCTGTTCCTCGCGCTCATCCACCAGTCGCAGCGACCAGAAGTCAATGGCCGGGGTGAGGTGGGCAAAGCTTTGGGCGATGGCGTTGAGCATAGGGTCCGATAGTCTTAGAACGTGCACGGTAAGTTAATTACAATTAACCGCGCGTAGGCAAGCGTGGCGCATTGAGGCTTCATGGATTATCACCGCAACCTGCTCAACCTGCATCGCTTAAATCCGCAGCGCTATCCGTTCCTGCTGCAAAGTGTGGCGCACGGTACGGCGCAGGCGCGCTATGACATTCTGTTTGCGTTTCCGCAGCAGCGTGCGACTTTGAACGCAGGCGAGTCTACGGATTTTCTCGCAGCGCTGGATCGCGAGTGGCGCGCGGCGCGTGTAGACGTTGCGAATTACGAAGCGCCATTTCACGGCGGCTGGTTTTTATATCTGGGTTATGAATTGGCCGTGCAGATCGAACCGCGCCTGGCACATCTGCCGATGCCCGGCGGGTTACCCGTCGCACAGGCGGTGCGTGTGCCTGCCGCGATTGTGAAAGATCACCTGCGGCAGAGTATTGAATTTGTTGTGGAGCCGGGTTTTGAACATTTACGCGCGGCGTTGGAGCAGGATTGGGCGCAGGCCGGGAGCGCGGTGTTTTCCGAATGCGCGCTGCATGTCGGCCCGCTGCGCGAAGACGATCCGCAAAAATATCTGGATGCGGTCGCGCGCATCAAAAACTACATTCTCGCGGGCGATGTATTTCAGGTGAATCTGTCACGGCGCGGCGGGTGCGATGTGCTCGGCGAGGTCAGCGATGCGGATTTATACGCGCGCCTGTGCCGCGCTAATCCGGCGCCGTTCGCCGCGCTGGCGGTGATGGATGCGAGTACCATCATCAGTTCGTCGCCGGAACGTTTGGTGTGCGTGCGCGACGGCGTGATCGAAACCCGCCCCATCGCCGGTACGCGACCGCGCGGCGCGAACGCGCGTGACGACGCTGATAACCTACGCGAGTTAAGCGTGCACCCGAAAGAACGCGCCGAGCACATCATGCTGGTCGATCTGGAACGCAACGACCTGGGGCGCGTGTGCGTCACCGGCAGTGTGCAGGTGGATGAATTACTGGGCGTCGAATCCTACACGCACGTGCATCATCTGGTGTCGAACATCCGGGGTACGTTGCGCGCTGAGGTGACGCCTGGCGACGTGATCCGCGCGGTATTTCCCGGCGGCACCATCACCGGCTGTCCCAAAGTGCGTTGCATGGAAATCATCGCCGAACTCGAAGGCGCGGCGCGCGGTGCCTATACTGGTGCAGTGGGTTATCTGAATCACGACGGCAGCATGGATTTGAATATTTTGATTCGCACGCTGGTACGCAGCGACGCGCGCATCGAGTGGCGCGCGGGTGCGGGCATTGTCGCGGACTCGATTCCGGAAAGGGAGCTGGACGAGACGCATGCGAAGGCGCGTGGCTTGTTGCGTGCGCTCGCATGATGCTGATCAACGGCGTGACGACGGATCGACTTGACGCTCGTGATCGCGGTCTACACTATGGCGACGGTGTATTTACCACGCTGCGGGTGCGCGATGGTGAAGCCGTGTTGTGGGAACGGCATGTGGCGCGCTTGCAGGCAGGATGTGAACGCCTGCGAATTGTATTGCCGGACGTTGCGCAATTGCGCGCGGAAATGCGGCAGGTGTGTGCGGGTACGGTGCGCGGCGTGTTGAAAATCATCATCACGCGCGGGGTCGGCGGGCGTGGCTATGCGCCGCCACGTGAATACACGCCGACCCGCATCGTCGCGCTGCATCCGTGGCCGGACTTTCCGGAAAAAAACTGGAGTGTGGGGGTGAGGGTGCGTGTGAATGCAATGCGTCTGGCACGCAACCCGGCGCTGGTCGGCATCAAACATCTCAATCGTCTCGAGCAGGTGCTGGCGCGCGCCGAATGGAACGATCCCGCTGTCGCGGAAGGGTTGATGCTGGACGAAAATAATCAGGTCATCGAGGCAACTGCCGCCAATGTATTTATAGTGCGTGACAGTGCAGTGCTCACGCCGGCCTTGCACGAATGTGGAGTCGCTGGTGTGATGCGCGCAGAAATTATGGAGCTCGCCCGGTCGGCGGGTTTGCAGGTGCATGAATGTGAATTGAGCCTGGATGCGGCGCGTAGTGCGGAAGAAATGTTTCTCACCAACAGTGTGATTGGCGTGTGGCCGGTGCGCGAGGTTGACATGATTGAAAAACCGGTCGGTTCCGTCACGCAGCACATCGTCGCCTTGTTGGAGCAAAGCTGCCTTGCGTATGCGTAACCTCTTCTTCAAGTTGATTGGCCTGCTGGTGATCGTCGCGAGCGCCGGTGGCGCGTGGCTGTGGATGGAATACCAGGCGTTTCGCGATAACCCGCTGGTGATTCCCGGCGACGGTTGGCGTTATGAAGTCATGACCGGCGCCACCCTGCGCACGGTCGCGCGCGACTTGCAAGCGCAGGGCGTGCTGGCGCATCCCGAATATCTGCGCTGGATGGCGCGCACCGAGGGCTATGCGAACCGCATACGGGTCGGGGAATACGAATTTTCAGCACGCACCACGCCGCGCGAATTTCTGGAGAAAATCGTCTCGGGAAAAGTGGTGCAATACACCTTGACCATTATCGAGGGGTGGACCTTTCGGCAATTGCGCGATGCGGTTGCCGCGCACGGGAAACTCACTCACACGCTCGACAGATTGGCCGATGCCGAAGTGATGGTTAAGTTGGGCTATGCCGAACTGCATCCCGAAGGCCGTTTTTTACCCGACACCTACGCTTTCCCCAAAGGTATGTCCGACGTTGACTTTTTACGGCGTGCTTATACCAGCATGCATGAATACCTGACGCGTGCCTGGCCGGAGCGTGCGTGGAACTTGCCGTTTACTTCCAAAGATGAGGCGCTCACGCTGGCGTCCATCGTCGAAAAAGAAACCGGCGCACCGCACGAACGACCGACGATTGCCGGTGTATTCGTACGCCGTTTGCAAAAAGGCATGCGTCTGCAAACCGACCCGACGGTGGTTTATGGCTTGGGCGACCGCTATGACGGGAACATTCGTCGCCGTGATCTGCTCGCCGAATCGCCGTACAACACCTATCGCAACAAAGGCCTGCCGCCCACGCCCATCGCACTGCCCGGCAAGGATGCAATCAACGCCGCATTACATCCGGAAGGCGGTAATGCGTTGTATTTCGTCGCACGCGGCGACGGCTCGCACGAGTTTTCCGAAACCATTGAGCAGCACAATCGCGCGGTGATGAAATATCAGATCAAGCCCGCGCGGGCGGCGACGCAGAAAGGGAAATAGTTTCAGCATGGCCATGCGCGGAAAATTCATCACACTGGAAGGTATCGAAGGCGCAGGCAAGTCGTCGCACCTGGCATTTATCCAGAAATATTTTCAGCATGCCGGAAAAACCGTAGTGCTCACGCGCGAACCCGGCGGCACGCTGCTGGGCGAAAAAATCCGCGAGCTGTTGCTGGATCACCGCAACGACGCAATGGCCGCCGATACCGAGCTGTTGCTGATGTTCGCCGCGCGCGCGCAACACCTCGCGCAAGTTATTTGTCCAGCCCTGGCACGCGGGGACTGGGTGTTGTGTGACCGCTTCACCGATGCGACTTATGCCTATCAAGGCGGCGGTCGCGGCATCGCCGCCGAGCGTATCGCGGCGATGGAAACCTGGGTGCAGGGCGAGCTGCGCCCGGATCTCACCTTGCTGCTGGACGTGCCCGAAGACATCGGCCTGCAACGCGCCGGGCAGCGCAGCACGCCGGATCGCTTCGAGCGCGAACGCGCGGAATTCTTCGCGCGCGTGCGCGCAGCTTACCTGGACATGGCTAAGAGTAATGCGGCGCGTTATCGGGTGATCGACGCGTCGCAGCCGTTGGATAAGGTGCAGCTGGACATACAAAAGACCTTAGATTTATTCAGTGCGGCACATGAAACAAGGCTTTATTGAATAGCGGATGCCCTGTAAATTCCGCGCATCACGCAAAATAAAAGGCGCAGTTAAATGCTACTCAATTCAATCGAGGTTTGTGCTGGCGCAGGAGGTCAAGCGCTTGGGCTGGAGCAAGCGGGCTTTGAACATGCCAGCCTCGTAGAGATTGAAGCAGCCGCTTGCCAAACCCTTCGGGCTAATCGCAATCATTGGCAGGTCACCGAAGGCGATTTGCGCGAATACTCCGCCGAAAAATGGCGGGGGATTGAACTCCTGGCGGGTGGCGTACCTTGCCAGCCTTTTTCACACGCGGGTAAGCAACATGGCAACGAAGATGAGCGCGACCTGTTCCCTGAAGCCATTCGATTGGTGTCTGAGTGCAAGCCGCAAGCCGTAATGTTTGAAAATGTGCGCGGGCTGCTTGATTCGGTGTTTGATGAATATCGCGCAAAAATAATCACCGACTTGAAAAAACTTGGCTATGTCGCTGAATGGCGTTTGCTTAACGCCAGCGATTTTGGTGTTCCTCAGTTACGCCCGCGCGTGGTCTTCGTGGCGCTTAAGAAAAGTACCGCAGAATTTTTCGCGTGGCCGTCAGCACATAGCGCCCCGCCGCCAACGGTCGGCGAGGCGCTTTTTGACCTCATGGCTACGAACGGCTGGCGCGGTGCAAAGCAATGGCGCGAAACCGCCTGCGATATCGCTCCTACCTTGGTGGGTGGGAGCAAAAAACATGGCGGCCCTGACCTCGGACCCACTCGGGCAAAAAAGGCGTGGGCGTCAATTGGTGTAGATGGCATGGGCATCGCCAATGCCGCGCCGGAAAAAGACTTTATCGGCATGCCGCGCCTAACCGTTCGCATGGCGGCACGCATTCAGGGGTTCCCCGATCACTGGCAATTCAGCGGCAAAAAAACTGCCGCCTACCGTCAAATTGGCAATGCGTTCCCACCTCCCGTTGCTTTTGCCGTGGGCACGCAAATTCAAGCAGCACTGAATGCCGCCGCAAAACCGAAACTTAAACGCGCATAGCAATGACAAGAGAAAAAACCAAACGCGGCGGTGCACGTGGAAAACTCCGCGCGCACTTTCTGGCTAACCTTGGCCGTGTCATGGATTCCGAAGAATTGCGCGCGGTGGGGGACAACCAATCCGAATGGGCGCGTCGGGTGCGCGAGTTGCGCACGGAAGAAGGTTATTTGATCCTCACGCACAATGACCGCAGCGAATTGAAGCCCAGTCAATATTTGTTGGAAAATCCAAAACCACAACCAGCCTTTGAGCGGGCGATATCAAAAGAAACACGCGCCTACGTTCTTGACCGCAACGGCTTTACTTGCCAAATGTGCGGTGCAGTTGCGGGCGAACCTCACCCCTACGACACCACCAGAAAAACCCGGCTGCACCTTGGCCATATCATTGACAAGAGCACAGGCGGCACGGATGACCCATCAAATCTTCGTGCTATTTGCTCCGTGTGCAATGAGGGCGCATCCAATGCAACCTTAACCCGCCCGGATTTACAGAAGTTGTTAATTCAAATTCGCCGTGCGACATCGCAAGATCAGCTTGAAGTGTTGCAATGGCTTGTTAACAAATTTCCCAAACAAGCCGCAGATAAAACTAAACCGTAAATCTAACCCCGCAACATGGGCCTTCGGCCAGTTAACGCGAACATTGGAGGAATTTTGTCGCAACCCCTAGACCCACCCTTACCCTGGCATGCCGAATTGTGGCAGCGCGTGCAAGCGCGCCGCCGTATCGATCAATTGCCGCACGCGTTGTTGCTCTGCGGCGTGGCGGGC
>JANOOV010000203.1:0-4565 GCA_031421535.1 Gammaproteobacteria bacterium | reverse complement strand
GGCTTCACTGGCGCTACGCGCTTCGGCCACGATCATGATGCGGGGTGCGTAAGCCTCCAGCAACGCGCGAAAACCCACGCGCGTGAGAGCCTCGTCGTCTACAAACATGACGCGGATGGATGCCCTGGTGTCTGACGAATTGGGATTCGGGTTCACGACTTGACATTATCCAATGGCGGCAGGCCCGGGCTGCTGTAGGTCTTGCCTTGCAATACCGTGTCGATGGCCTCCAGCAGTTGCTCTACGGGGGCCTCCTTGAGCACATAGCCGTTGGCGCCGGCACGCGCGGTCTCCTGTATATATTCGGGGCTGTCGTACAGGGTGAGTATCACCACCTTCGGCGCAGGCGACATGGCTGCGAACCGGCGCGTCATTTCAATACCGCTGGAACCGCGCACGCGCACACTCATCAGCACGACATCGGGGTGTTGAGTTTCGGCGAGTGACATGGCTTCCATTGTATCCCCGGTGTCACCGACGATTTCAAAGCTGCCAATGGCGTCGAGCAACTGCCGAAAGCTGCGGCGAGAAATGTCGTGCACATCTATCAACAGCAGGCGCACTTTGCGTGCTGCACCCGCAGTGCCCGGCGGCGGAGGTGAATTTGAAGATGTCGTGTTCATGGTTCTTTCAAAGCGTCGGCAGGAAGTTGGATAGAAACCGTGGTGCCGCGCGCTCCCGAGGTGATAGCAAATTGACCGCCCAACATTTCAATGCGCTCACGCATATTAGTCAAGCCAAGGCCCGCACGGGGAAGACGCATCAACTCGTCAACGTCAAACCCGGAACCATTGTCGCTGATCTCCAGGCGCAGCGCGGCCAGGAATCCGGTGAAAGTGAGATTGACCTGAACCTGGCTCGCTCCTGCATGGTGTTCAATATTGCCCAGCGCCTCTTGGGTCAGGCGAAACACCGCAGTCGCCACGGCATCGGGCACCCGCTGTGCTGGCGGTTGGATCAGGGTTTCGACGGCGATGCCGCTGCGCTCGCCAAACTCGCGCGCGGTCTGTTCCAGCGCGTTGGACAACGGGAGATCGTCCAATAACGTGGGGCGCAGGCCGTGCGAAATTCGCCGCACCTCGCGCATTGCATCGCGCATCTGCTGCAGGCCGTTGCGCAGTAAGGGGGTGGTATCCGGGCTGTTGCGTTCGGAATGCACCAGCGCCGACTCCAGCATAAATTTGACCGAGGCCAGCCACTGACTGACGCCATCGTGCAGCTCGCGGGCGACGCGGGCGCGCTCCACTTCCTGGGACAGCACCACCTTTTGCGCCATGGCGCGCAGTTTGGCGTTGGCGCGGCGCTGTTCGACGAAGTTGAAACCCAGGCCCGCTGCGGACACGACGCACACCGAGAATAATGCGACCAGTAAGATCCGGTCGGTCATGCCCGTGACCGCGTTATCGGTGGTCGCCTTGATCAGCGTGTTGGTCTGCTGTAGCTGATCCAGATACAAACCGGTGCCGATCATCCAATTCCAATCGGAGGCCATTTCCGCATAACCCAGCTTGGGCTCCGGGTTTCCGGTCTCGGGCCGCAGGAACACATAATCCACATAGCCACCGCCGCGCTGCGCCGCTTGAATCAACTCCTGAATCAGCAGCTTTCCATTTTTGTCTCGCAGCTCCCACTTTGAGGTGCCTTCCCACGACGGTAGGCGCGGATGCATCAGACTGACGCCCTGCATGTCGTAGACAAACAGATAAAAGTCATCACCCGCGTCCATGGTGCGTAACAGTTCCAGCGCCTCTTGTTTGGCGGCTGCGCTATCACCGCGCGTGTTACGCACGTGCTTGACGACTTTTTGGGCCACCTGCACCGCGTTCTTCAACTCCGACTTGCGGGCGTCCATCACGATCGGTTTGAACTCCTCGATCTGACGCGTCGCCATTTTACTCATGTCGGTTGTGAAAATCAGATACACCACAGGCACCACCACCAGCAATGGCATGATCGCCGCTGTGAGCAGCATCAGTGGCGTGCGCCATGTCTTGTGTGTTGACATCATTGCTTGGGGCGCTCTTGTTCTAAACGTCAGTAAACCGATGACGGTCATTAGCTGCGCGTTTTATCGAACATGCAATCGCAGACTTTGTTCTCACAACGACCAACTTTCGACAGGCTGCTAACGCGGTAGCTGCGTAAGTAGCGGAACGTGACTGGCATAATTAAACGCTTGCGTGTTAACCAAGAACCCCCCGCGCGCCAGCGCATCCAATGCATTGCGTTTGAGCGCCGCATCGCCGGACTCTTTCGCTAACTGAAGCGACGCGGCGATGAGCCACGCCGAGGGCGACGGCAGCGCACCGTCTTCCGTCCACGCCATTCCCGCACGATCCGGCAGCACGGAATGATCTGTCAATACCCATCCGGTCGGACGATAAAAGCGCCGCCAGGCGGTGCGGGCAAGTTTGCTGGCAATGGCACGGTCGGCCGGATTTTTTGACCACGCCGCATAGCGCAAAAAACCGGCCGTGACGTAGGCATAATCTTCCAATACACCGGCAACCGTGCTGCTATCGGCTACGGATACGCGTAGCACTTCGTCTTTGCGTAACAACTTTTTCACCAGGTAATCACGTAGCCCACGCGCCGCGATTGCGTATTTTTCTCCGCCGGACTGTGCCGCCGCTTCACTCAGCGCGAGCAGCGCCAAGCCATTCCAACCGGCGATGATTTTGGTATCGATGGGTAGCTGACGCTGATCGCGTACCGCCAACAGTTTCTTGCGCGCATTTTTCACTCGCTGCCGCACTTGCGCGACCGTGAGTTTGAGATCGGCGGCCACAGACTCGACGTCATGCTCAGGCACCGGAAGATATCCCGCGTCAAACGGCGGCGCATCCTTCATGTTCCACACCGCACGCGCGGCGGCGCTGTCACTTTCGTCCAGCACGGTTTGCAACGTGGGTTCGTTCCACAGGTAATAGGCGCCCTCCACACCAAACTCATCAACCGCCGACAGGCTCGAATAAAATCCGCCCTGCGGATCACGCAGGCGGGTCAGCATGAAGTCGAGCGTTTCACGCGCAACTTGGACGAAATCCGGGCGTTGAAAAATCCGCGCCGCGCGCAGATACACCGTGGCGAGCAGCGCGTTGTCGTACAGCATTTTTTCAAAATGCGGGGTGCGCCATGCCGGGTCGGTGGTGTAGCGGAAAAAACCGCCCGACAAATGGTCGCGCAATCCCAGCGCCGCCATGCGCTCCAGCGTCAGTTGCAGATGCTCGCCCAAGCGTGCATCACGTTGCGCTTCATAGGTGGAGAGCAAGGCCAACAGTTGCGCGCTCATCGGAAACTTGCTCTGCTCGCCGAATCCGCCGCTGAGCGGATCAGCCAGTTCCAGTGCTTGACGTATCAATGCTGCGGTCGCCGCAGCACCCGTCGGTGCGGGCGCGGTTGCGGTTGGCGGTGATTCGCGCGCCGCTTGTTCAGCCAGGGCACTGAGCTGCTCGGGTTCGTTTTTCCAATGCTCGGCGAGGCGCGCAAGCACCGTCAGGAATTCCTGACGCGGAAAATACACACCGCCCAGAATCGGATGCCCCTGCGGCGTAATGAACACATTCAACGGCCAACCGGCCGAGCCGCGAAACTGTTCGACGAATTGCAGCAACGCAGCGTCGAGCGCCGGGTCGAGCTCCCGATCCACAATCACCGGAATAAATGACGCGTTGAGCACGCGTGCGATTTCGGCGTCGCGAAAACTCTCGCGTTGCATTACGTGGCACCAGTAACAGGAGAAAAATCCGACCGAGACGAACAAGAGTTTTTGTTCTTGGCGCGCGCGTTCCAGCGTTTGTGGATTCCACTGCTGCCAGTGCACCGGGTCTGCGCCGTGCATGGCGAGATAGGGGACGGAATGATGCTTTACCTGATTTTCGAGCGCCGCGTGCGTTGGTGTCATCGCGCAGGCGAATAGTGCGGCACATAGCATGAGGCGGTTACGCGGGAGCATTGTTATGCGGAGGTGTCCCCGCCGCCCTCGCGTTCGCGTTTTTGCTGTTGCGCGATTTGCTCCAGTTCCGCCTCCATCTCTTCCGGCGTAAGCGGCTGGAAGTTTGCGTCGGCAGCAACGGCAGTTGCGGTTACGGGAGTGGATTTGGCAACGGGATCTGCGGCGGCGGTACTCTGTTCGCGCTGCTCTTTTCTGCGCAACATGATGCGCGACACCAGCACCCCCACCTCGAATAACAGCCACATGGGCACGGCCAGCAAGGTCTGGGAAAAAACATCGGGCGGCGACAAAATCATGCCGATGATGAATGCACCGACAATCACGTATGAGCGCTTCTCGACCAATTGTTGCGGCGTGAAGATGCCCATCAGCACCAGAATAATTGTCGCGACCGGAACCTCAAACGCCAGGCCGAAGGCGAGAAACATCCCCAGTACAAAATCGAGGTATTTGCTGATGTCGGTCATCATCGACACGCCGTCGGGCGTGGTGCTGGTAAAAAACTCGAACACCAGCGGAAACACCAGGAAGTAACAAAACGCGATGCCGATGTAAAACAGCAACACGCTTGAGATCAACAACGGCACCGCCAGCGCGCGCTCGTCGTGAT
>JANOOV010000202.1:0-3163 GCA_031421535.1 Gammaproteobacteria bacterium | reverse complement strand
GCGGTATGTGGAGGTTTACGAGGGGGAGTTCGAGTCATTGCAAGCACACCGCTGATACGTGAGCCGGAACTGTACGCTAGAATGCACGCTCAAAAAAGATAGATCAGGCACCTCGTGTCAATGCAAAAACCTCCCCGCCCGTTTCCGGTTTCGGTTCGCGTTGCGCCCGCAGCGAAAGGCGACCGTGCGTCGGCGCAGTTTCATTTCACCGCCCTGCCGCCGCTCGCGCTGTATGTCCATATTCCGTGGTGCGTGCGCAAATGCCCCTACTGCGATTTCAATTCGCACGAGGCCAAGGGTGTGATTCCTGAGCGCGAATACGTCGATGCGTTGATCGCCGATCTGGAATTCGACCTGCCGCGCGTGTGGGGGCGCAAGCTCAAAAGCATTTTTATCGGTGGCGGGACACCGAGTCTGTTTTCACCCGAATCGATTGATCAACTGTTGTGTGCCGTGCGTGCGCGCTTACCGTTTGTTGCCCCCGATATCGAAGTCACGCTGGAAGCGAATCCCGGCACGGTCGAGCAGGGCAAGTTTGCCGAATTGCGCGCGGCGGGCGTGAATCGTCTGTCGATCGGCGTGCAGAGTTTCGATGCCGATGCACTGGAACGCCTGGGCCGAATTCACGGCGCCAGAGAAGCCAGCCGCGCCGCCGAGCAGGCGCATGCAGCGGGATTTGACAATTTCAATCTCGATCTGATGTTCGGGCTGCCGGGCCAGACGCCGCACACAGCCGCCAACGATGTGGCGACTGCAATTGCGCTGGAACCGACGCATCTTTCCTATTACCAACTCACGCTCGAACCCAATACCCAGTTCGCCGCCCGCCCCCCGACCTTACCAGAGGACGACGCCATCGCCGCGATCCAGGAGCGTGGGCAACATGCATTGGCGGAACATGGCTACATGCAATACGAAGTGTCGGCCTATGCGCGTGCGGGCAAACAGTGCGCACACAATTTGAACTACTGGACCTTCGGCGACTACCTCGGCATCGGCGCTGGGGCGCACGCCAAAATCAGCGATGCGCAGACGCAAAGCATTCAACGCTTGTGGAAAGTTAAAAATCCGCGTGACTACCTCGCTGCGGTGCCAAGCTCCACCTATCTGGGTGGTGAAGAAACGCTGGCCCCGGCCGACGTCGGCTTCGAATTCATGATGAATGCACTGCGCCTGAACGACGGCTTTGAAACACGCTTGTTCACCGAGCGCACCGGCCTGCCGTTAAGCGTCGTCGAGACGCAACTGATGTTGGCTCAACGTAAGGGCTGGATCGATGTCACCCGCACCCACATCCGCACCACTGGGCTGGGCCAACGCTATTTGAATGATGTGCTGGAAATATTTTTACCGACAGAACAATAAACGAGAAAATGATGCATTCCTTCCCCCCGCAAGGTCAGGATGGGGGTGGACGAAAATACCGTGTGCTTGCACACCCCCATCAGCCTTCCCCCTTGCAGGGGGAAGGGGCTCTGAACATCGTGCCACATTAGGTCATGCAATATTGAGGTTCAATCAAGAACGATTCGATACCCTCCCGCGCATTACCACCCCTTTACTTTTGCGCGCCCGCTCCCTATAAAGACCGCCATCCACAACTTCTCGCGCATCAGGTGTCGCCCATGATTATCGTACCGAGCTATCTCGAAAAAAGTCCCGTGCATGGCTTTGGCGTGTTTGCCAAAGAGTTGATTAAAAAAGGCAGCAAGGTGTGGGAGTTCAATCCGATTTTCGACGTGCGGTTTACCGACGCCGAGTTCGAGCGCCTGCCGCCGTCGGTAAAAGCCGAGATCGAGCACCATCTGTATCAGCCCGAGCCGGGCGGCGTGTTGTATTACGAATCCACCATGGGCCGCTACATGAACCACTCGCGCGAACCTAACGTGGATTTCAGCGACGTCGGTGTCGGCTGGGCCACGCGCGACATCAAACCCGACGAGGAACTCACCTGCGATTACCGCCACTTCATGGCGGACGTGTCGCACATCACTTATCTTTAGATTTTCATTTTTCTGCGGGGCGCCGGGATGCCGTGCGCAATTGCACCTGCGCGGACACGTAGTGCAGGTCTTTTTGTCGTGCATAGGTTTGCAGCGCAGCGGCCATCCCGCTCTGCGATTCGTTTAGCCGCTTCAAGCCATTGTCAAGCACTGCGCCTTCAAGTTCAGGGAAAGGTTGGCTCGCCGCATACACCCACACCGTCTCGGTGCCAAACGGCGGACCGACGATGAACTCGAACGGCGTGCGCGCGTCGGGGATCCCCAGATAACGCGCGACCTTGAAAAAACCGCTGCGGTCGGTGGTGTTGGGGATCATCTGCGTGAGCACGCCGCGCGCGTCCTGGTAGATCATCAGGATGTACGCGTCGCGACTCAAGTCCAACAGAAACTGGACGCGGTCGCCTGCCTGGAATTCCTGCCGGTCGCCGAGGTGGGTGGTGATGTTGACCTGCAACGGTTCCGCCGCCGTCGCAACACCGAACCCGTGCAACAGCGCAGCAAGGAAAAGACTATGCGCCGTGCTCATCGCAAAATTCAAAAGACATGATTAACACCAAACCCGAGCGTGTTGACGTTGTGCGTCTGCCGCACACCATTGTCGAAGTCCAGTTTTTGACTTTGCAGCTTCAGCCCAAAATGTAAACCGGTGGTGGCGTTGGTGTGGTAAACACCGGCGACTTCCAGCGTGGTCGCCGAACCTGTACCGATATTGTCTTGCCCGTGTTTTGCGTCCAGCGACATCCTGCCAAGGTGCCACAGCAACGACCACAGCGGCGCCACCGTGTGCTGCGCGGAGACACCGACGCCCAAGCCGCCGGTGGCCAGCGTATAACCGTCATCCCATTTGGCAGAAGTGCTTTTGAGTGCCGTAAACAGCGCAACCCGTTCCCAGAAATAATAGCCGAACACCACATCGAACTCGCTGCGTTGCAATGCCCCGGATTGCAACAGACCGGCCGCTTTGGTCGGCTGACGCGGCGCATGCGTACCGAAATCGAATCTGCCGCTGCTCAGTCCCGTGCCCACATAGGCTTTGCTCCAGTGCAATGCCATCTGCGCATTCAGCAGCGAGCCACTCGCTTCGGCACGTGTGCGCCCGTCGTTGTCATCCACTACCCAGCCGCCGAGGCCGATTTTTACGCCGCCGTTGAACACCGGCG
>JANOOV010000201.1:0-4773 GCA_031421535.1 Gammaproteobacteria bacterium | reverse complement strand
CAATGCGATCCAGTCGCCCGTCGTGACCAGGGTTTCAAGCGCGGCGAATTTCACGATCAACACGGCAACCAGCGCGACGACACCCATGGCTCCGCAGCAGGGGTCTTTCATGATGGCCAGGGTGCGTTCGCGATTGCGAAGGCCACCGATCCAGGCATCGGCGCTGTCCGCCAGGCCATCGAGATGCAAACCGCCGGTGATTAGAATCCAGGTCACGACAAGCAGCGCCGCCGCGAGCGTGGCTGACGTGCCGGTTAATAACCAGTGCAGCGCCGCGAGCACGGCGCCGATGATTAGCCCGACCAGAGGATAAAACAACAGCGAATATCCCACGTGCCGTTCGTTGACTTCATGTGCCGATGGAACCGGCAAGCGTGTCAGGAATTGCACGGCGATGAACAGCGGGCGCAACATTATCCGCACTCCGTCAACGATCCGGTATGCGCTTGCACGCGTCGAATGCTGGCGTGCGGAACTTCAATTTCAAATCGATCCGGCCACGATAAGCCCTGCATGTGCCCGACAATCGCGCGGATCGGGCCGCCGTGCGTAATGATCAAGACCTGCCTCCCAATTTGGCGGGCACGATGTTCATGCCACGCGGCGAGCACGCGTGCCTCGAAGCTTGCCAGGGCTTCGCCGCCGGGAGGAGGATTCAGGGCCGGGTCCTTCCAAAAACGCGCGATGTGTTCCGGGTGCGACGCCAGCAATTCAGTCGCCGTTTTTCCTTCCCAGGCGCCGAAGTGGATCTCGCGCAGGCGGGCATCAAACTCCACCGGCAGGGCATGGCGTTGTGCCAATTCGGCTGCGAATTCGGCGCAACGTTTCAGCGGTGAACTGATGATGCCTGTCCACGGACACGCTTCGCCCACGGCGGCGCGCATCTGTTCCCAACCGCGTGCACTGAGCACATCGTCGGTGCTGCCGCGATAGCGCTCGCCGCCTTCGGTTTCGCCGTGGCGCAGCAGATCGATGCGCGTTCCGGTCACGTGGATTTTTCCGACACGCCCGCTTCGGCGAACGTCGCCATCTCGTTGTGCAGCGCGCAGGCGAGGCGCAGCAGCGGCACCGCGACGGCCGCGCCGCTGCCTTCACCCAGACGCATACCGAGATCCAGCAACGGTCGCGCCTTGAGCGCTTCGAGTAGGCAGGCGTGCCCCGGTTCGGCGGACGCGTGCGCGTAGAGGAACCACTGATCGCAGCCAGGACAGATACGTGTTGCGACCAGTGCCGCCGCAGTGGCGATGAAGCCGTCGATGAGTACCGGCAAGCGGGTTTGCGCGCAGGCGATATAGCTGCCGGCAAGCGCGGCAATCTCGAAGCCGCCGAGGCGGCGCAGTATTTCTCCGGCATCGCCGCCATGGGCACGGTGGAGTGCGAGCGCATTGCGAATGACCTTTACCTTGTGGCTTACGCCGTTGGTGTCAAGCCCGGTACCGGGACCGGCGAGCAATTCGGGTGGCGCATCGAGCAGCATGCAGGCGAGTGCGGCGGCGGACGTGGTGTTGCCGATACCCATCTCGCCACCGATGAACAGATGTGCAGCGGTGTGTTTGGCGCGCTGCGCCGTTTGACGTCCGGTATCAAGCGCACGGGCAAGTTGTTCGGCGGTCATCGCGGCGGTGTTCGCGAAGTTCGCAGTGCCGTGGCCGAGCTTAATGTCAAGCACGCCGACCAGCGGGCCGGTATCGACCACGGTGCCAAGATTCAACACTTCGAGCGTCGCGCCCAGTTGCCGCGCGAGCACGCTGATCGCGGCGCCGCCACGCGCAAAGTTGCGCACCATCTCGGCGGTCACCGCTTGCGGAAACGCCGACACGCCTTCGACCGCGACGCCATGGTCGGCGGCAAACACTGCGATGTGCACGCGTTCGAGTATTGGGCGCGACGTGCCTTGCATCCCGGCCAGTCGAACCGCCAGCATTTCAAGCTGTCCGAGCGCTCCGGGGGGTTTGGTTAATTGGGTCTGGCGCTGCTCGGCTTCACGCCGTGCACTATCGTTCAAAGGTGCAACGGGGGCGGACAGCCAATCGGTATTTGTCATGTCGAGGTTCCTTTTAGAAAGAGCGGTAGACCGGCGACCGTAAGCACCACCCGGTCGCACAAGGGAGCCAGTTCCTGATGTAGACATCCCGCTGCGTCGCTGAAGCGGCGCGTGAGTTCGCCGAGCGGAATCACGCCCATGTTGGTTTCGTTGCTGACCAGGATGATATGCCCCGGCAGTGTGGGTAAAACTTCAAGCAGTGCTGTGCGTTCGCTGCGAAACCCGGGTTCGTCATCGGCGCACAGCAGATTCGTCAGCCACAGCGTTAAACAATCCACCAGCACACAGCGTTCCGGTGCGGCCTGCGCGCGCAAGGTTGCGGCGAGCGCACGTGGCGTTTCGACCAGTGTCCACGCCGTGGGTCGGCGCTCTTGATGTGCACGGATACGCGCGGACATTTCCGCATCACCTGCGGTTGCCGTGGCGACGTAGACCACCGGCAGGTTACTTTCATGCGCGCGCCGTTCGGCGTAGCGGCTTTTGCCGGAACGCACGCCGCCGAGAATAAGCTCTTTCATCCACTCAGCCCGAGCAACGCATCGATCTGTTGCATATCGAGGTGTTGCTCCATCGCATCCGCAAGATTGTCGATGCCTTGCTCGCGCAGCTGCGTGTAATCGAATGCTTGTACCTCGCGCAACCCGGCCCAGCGCAGCAGGGCGGCGCAAGCGGGTGGCGAATCGAACACACCGTGCAAATAGGTGCCGATGATTTTCTGATCCGCTGAGATCGCGCCGTCATTGCGCGTGGCGAGTGTCGCCAGCGGAAGCTGTAACGCGGAGCCTTCCGTCACACCGTGGTGAATTTCATAACCCGTAACCGGCGCCTGCTCCAACACGAGCACGCCACTGACGCGGCGCAATTGTTTCGCAGGCGAAAGCGTGGTGACGACGTCGAGCAATTGCAGTCCCGCCGTGCTGCCGGGTGCGCCTTCCAGCCCGTGAGGATCGTGAATCTGTTGCCCGAGCATTTGAAAACCACCGCAAATACCCAACACCTTGCCGCCGTAACGCAAATGGCGCAGCAGTGCGTGCTCCCAGCCTTGCGCGCGCAGCCAGGCCAGGTCGGCGCGCACACTTTTGCTGCCGGGAAGAATGATCAGGTCGGCGGCGGGAATGTCTTGACCCGGCCCGACGTAACGGAAGTCGATTTGCGGATGCAGCCGCAATGCGTCGAAGTCGGTGTGATTGCTGATGCGGGGGAGGGCGGGGACGATGATGCGGAATGCATTTCCCGAGAGATTTGTAGGAGCGCCGCCCCCGGCGCGATTTTTAGAAACCGGCAACAATCGCGCCGAGGGCGGCGCTCCTACGGTAATGGGAAGGAGTTGCGGCGTACGCGGCAACGCGTCCTCCGCCTCCAGATGCATGCCATGCAGATACGGCAACACGCCGAGCGTTGGCTTTCCGGTATGCGCCGTCAGCCAGTCAACTCCTGGCATAAGTAACGCCAGATCCCCGCGAAACCGATTAATGACAAAACCTGCCACCCGCGCCTGTTCGGTTTCCGACAGCAACGCCAACGTGCCGACCAAATGCGCGAATACACCGCCGCGATCAATGTCGGCGATGAGCACCACCGGGCAATCGACCGCTTCGGCGAAACCCATGTTGGCGATGTCCTTGTCGCGCAGATTGATTTCTGCCGGGCTGCCCGCGCCCTCGACGATGATCACGTCGTACTGCGCGCGCAGCCGCGCATACGATGCGAGCACCGCCTGCATCGCAACGGCTTTGTAATCGTGATAATCGCGCGCGTTCATGTTCGCAAGCGCCTTGCCATGAATGATGACTTGCGCGCCGGTGTCCGAGTTGGGTTTGAGCAGCACCGGATTCATGTCGCTGTGCGGTTCCAGTCCGCAGGCTTGCGCCTGCACCGCCTGCGCGCGACCGATTTCGCCGCCGTCGATGGTGACTGCACTGTTGAGCGCCATGTTCTGCGGCTTGAACGGTGCGACGCGCACGCTGCGGCGTTTTAACACCCGGCACAGGCCCGCGACCAGCGTGCTTTTCCCGGCATCGGAGGTGGTGCCTTGAATCATCAGGCAGCCACGTGTTGATGTCACAACTCGACGCCTTTTTGCGCGCGCACGCCGGATTCAAAGGCGTGCTTGACGGCCACCATTTCGGTCACCGTGTCGGCGATATCGATCAGCGCTTGCGGCGCGCCGCGACCAGTGACCACGACATGCTGCAGCGGCGGGCGTTGCTGCAACGCGGCGATGACAACCTCCAGCGGCACATAGTCATACTTGAGGGCGATGTTGAGTTCGTCGAGCAGCACCAAATTAAAATTGGCATCGCCGAGCAGGCGTGCTGTTTTATCCCATGCGGCCTGCGCGGCGGCGATATCGCGTTCACGGTCCTGGGTTTCCCACGTGAAGCCTTCGCCCATCACGTGGTACTGCACTTCTTCAAAACGACGAAAGAACGCTTCCTCGCCGGTGCTGAATGAGCCCTTGATGAACTGCACCACGCCCACCTGCATGCCGTGGCCGAGCGCACGCGCCACCATGCCGAAGCCGGAACTGCTTTTGCCCTTGCCATTGCCGGTGAGCACGATCAACACGCCTTGATCACGATCCGCCTGCGCGATTTTCGCGTCGACGATTTCCTTTTTACGCACCATGCGGGTGCGATGGCGGGCGGTGCGTGCTGCGTTATCTGGTGTCGTCATGTCCTGCTCCTTTTGTAACGCGCGGCTAAAAAACAGCGTCGTGCTAGGCGTGG
>JANOOV010000200.1:0-8765 GCA_031421535.1 Gammaproteobacteria bacterium | reverse complement strand
CTGGTGTTCTCGAATAACTTCCGCCGCTTTAAATTGGATCGCGCGGCGCTGGAAGGCGATGTCAAGATTGACGACCTGACGCAGGCAACGATCCCGAAAGACTTCGAGCGTAACCCGCGCATTCATCATTGTTGGAAGATGGTGAAGGTATCATGATGTATAGAGCAAAATTACCGCTGAAAAAACAGCGATCCCTTCCCCCTGCAAGGGGGAAGGCTAGGATGGGGGTGCTTAAAAGGCGGTGTGCTTGCACACCCCCATCCCAACCTTCCCCCTTGCAGGGGGAAGGAGTGCTTGATGTCGACAAGGAAGGTGTTGGGCAATGCTGAATTTTCAAAACATCACGCTGCGGCGCGGTGGCCGCATCCTGTTCGCCGACGCTACCTTCAGCGTATTTCCCGGCCAAAAAGTCGGCATCACCGGCGCTAACGGTGTCGGCAAATCGAGCTTGTTTGCGTTGGTGCGCGGCGAACTCCACGCCGATGCCGGTGAGGTGGACCTACCCGCGCAGTGGGTGATCGCGCACGTGGCGCAAGAGTCGCCCGCGACCGATCAGTCCGCCATCGACTACGTGCTCGACGGGGATGAAGAATTGCGCGCACTCGAACAGGCGATGCGTCTCGCCGAGCAATCCGACGATGGCGTGCGCATCGCCGCCTTGCATGGCCAGTACGAAGCGCACGGCGGCTACACTGCAAACAGCCGCGCTGCGCAACTGTTGTTCGGCCTGGGTTTTGAAACCCCACAACACGCCACGCCGGTGCGGGAATTTTCCGGCGGCTGGCGCATGCGTCTAAACCTGGCACGCGCGTTGATGCGGCGTTCGGATGTGTTGCTGCTCGACGAACCGACCAACCATCTCGATCTGGATGCGGTGCTGTGGCTGGAAGACTGGCTGCGCGGTTACGCCGGGGCGCTGTTGTTGATTTCACACGACCGTGAATTTCTCGACCGGGTGGTGAATGTCATTGCGCACATCGAACACGAGACGCTCACGGTGTACACCGGCAATTATTCGGAATTCGAAGTGCGTCGCGCCGCGCAACTCGCCGGGCAACAGGCGGCGTACGCGCAACAGCAGCGCGAGGTGGCGCACATCCGCAGCTACGTGGACCGGTTTCGCGCGCAAGCCACCAAGGCGCGGCAGGCGCAAAGCCGCATGAAAGCGCTGGAGCGCATGGAGTTGATCGCGCCCGCGCACGTCGACACGCCGTTTCATTTTGCGTTTCGCGCGCCGCTCAAAGTGCCGAATCCGCTGCTATCGCTGGAGCATGTGGGTGCCGGTTACGCGGAGCGCTTGGTGGTGAAGGGCGCGGAGGTTTCCTTGGTGCCGGGGGATCGCGTCGGTTTGCTCGGACCGAACGGCGCCGGTAAATCGACCTTGATCAAAGTGCTGGCCGGGGTGCAGCCGGTGATGGCGGGCGAGCGTATTGCCGCGCAAGATTTGCGCATCGGCTATTTCGCGCAGCATCAACTGGAGCAATTGCACGCCGCATCGAGCCCGCTGCAACATGTGTTACGCCTTGACCCCAAAGCCACCGAGCAGGAGTTGCGCAACTTTCTCGGCGGCTTCGGCTTTGTCGGCGACGCGGCGATGGGACCGGTGGCGCCGTTTTCCGGTGGTGAAAAAGCGCGGCTGGTGCTGGCGCTGCTGGTCTATCAGCGGCCCAATCTACTGTTGCTGGACGAACCGACCAATCATCTCGATCTGGAAATGCGCCACGCCTTGACCATGGCCTTGCAGGATTTCGCAGGCGCGATGGTGATCGTGTCACATGACCGGTATTTACTGCGCAGCGTGACGGATCGCTGGCTGCTGGTCGCCGACGGCAGCGTCGAAGACTTCGACGGCGATCTGGATGAATACCGCGCCTGGTTGAGCGAACGTCGCCGCGCGCAGGGCGAACCGCCAGCGGGTGTCGACAAACCGGTCAGCGTGCCAGGACGTAAAGACCGCAAGCGCAGCGAAGCGGAAAAACGTCAACGTCTGCAACCGCTGCGCAAACAGGTGCAAGAGCTTGAGCAACGCATGGCGCACCTGACCGCGCAACGCGCACGCATCGACGGCGAGCTGGCGCACAGCAGTATTTACGCGGACGCCAACAAGCAAAAATTAAAAGCGTTGCTGTTGGAACAGGCGCAGATGCAGCAGGAATTGAACAGCGCCGAAGAAGCCTGGCTAGACGCCAGCGCTGCGCTAGAGGACGCCGGGCATGACTGATTCATTCACCGGCATTATCCTGCTGGCGATGCTCATGGCGCTTGCGTGGTTCTGGTTCGACAGCCTGCGCGCACGCGAAGCGGCGCTGCGCGCCGGGGCGCGCGCCTGCGCCGACATCAACGTGCAGTTTCTGGATCAGTCCGTGAGCGTGGACCGGCTGCGGTTGGGGCGCGACGCGCGTGGGCAACTGCGGTTGCGTCGCGTATTTTCCTTCGAGTTCAGCGACGACGGCGCCGCTCGGCGTCGCGGGAAAATTGTGATGCTGGGGCAGTACGTGCAATCCATCACTTTGGAGAACGCCGACGGCACGGCGTTGATCACTGATGACTCCAACAGGTAATACGTAGTTTTACCAGTACCCAATCGGGAACGCACGCATAGCATGAGTTCAGTGCAGTTCTGTGTTCCTTTCTGTGTTCCTTGTTGGGAGGTAGGCTTGATGAACGTGCAGCACGATCCGGAAATTCACGGGTGGTATCGCGACAATACCGGAAAAACATTTCAGGTGATTGCAGTCGACGATGAAACTGTCGAGCTACAGCACTTTGGCGGTGAGCTCGAAGAGGTCACGCTGAGTGTGTGGTATGCCTTGCCGGTTGAATCGATTGATCCGCCGGAAGACTGGACCGGCACCTTCGACAACGTGGCGCGCGACGATCTCGGTGACACCGGCCACGCTATCCATCCGGAAGAATGGAGCGGGCCGTGGGAAGAGCTAGATCGCGACAAATACTAATCTGCTTGTTCCATTTCCAATTCAAAGCGAAACGCGGCGCCTTGCCGCAGGCAGTGCTGTAGCACGGCAAGGCGGGGCAACGACGTATCGCTTTGAATTGGAAATGGAATTACGCGTCCCAATCCGGAATCAACTGGCTGCGCAGTCGTTCCACCACGTCTTTGATCGCCAGCCTGCGCTTTTTCATGCGCCGCAATTCCACTTGATCAACCTCGGGATCATGGATGATCTCGCCGATATGCCGATCCAGCGCGCGGTGTTCTTCTTCCAGCTCCACGATTTTCTTGCGCAGCATTTCCGCGTCTTGATCAAACATGGTCCGGGCTCATCCACGCAGTGTGCGACGAGGTGAAGTGTAGTTTGCAAAACGTGCAAAGCCCAGCCGCCAGCCCGCCGAACGGTTTTGAATGTGTATAATGGCGGTTCTTTTCCAAAGCCAGTCGCACCATGAAAAACCGTACCGACGATTTACGCATTCTTGAAATCCGCGAAGTGACTTCACCGGAACAACTGCACGCCGAGCTGCCGCTGACCGATGCGGCGTCGCAAACCGTGGTCTCGACCCGTAAGGCCATCCACGATGTATTGCATGGCAAAGATGACCGCATGTTGGTCGTGATCGGCCCGTGCTCGATCCACGACCCGGATGCCGCGCGCGAGTATGCCACGCGGTTGCAGCACGAGCGTGAACGCCTGAAGGATGCATTGCTGATTGTCATGCGTGTGTATTTTGAAAAGCCCCGCACCACGGTGGGTTGGAAAGGGCTGATCAACGACCCCGATCTGGATGGCAGCTTTCAGATCAACAAGGGTTTGCGTGTCGCACGCCAGTTGTTGCTGGACATCAATAAAATGGGCGTGCCCGCCGCCACGGAGTTTCTGGATATTGTCACGCCCCAGTACGTTGCGGATCTGGTGAGCTGGGGCGCCATCGGTGCGCGCACCACTGAAAGCCAGGTGCATCGCGAGCTGGCGTCGGGTTTGTCGTGCCCGGTGGGTTTCAAGAACGGCACCGACGGCACGTTGCGCATCGCGGTGGATGCGATTCGTGCGGCCAGTCAGCCGCATTGTTTTCTGTCGCTGACCAAGGCCGGGCACTCGGCGATTTTTTACACCGCCGGGAATGACGACTGCCACATTATTCTGCGTGGCGGCAACGAGCCCAACTACAACGCCGCCAGTGTGGCGCGCGCCGGAGATGAATTGGAGAAAGCCGGAGTACGCGCGCATTTGATGATCGATTTCAGCCATGCCAACAGCCAGAAGCAATACCAGCGGCAGATCAACGTGGGTCACGACGTGGCACAGCAGGTTGCGCACGGTGACACGCGCATTATCGGCGCGATGATCGAAAGTCACCTCAAGGCGGGCCGACAAGAGGTGGTGGCAGGGCAGCCACTGATGTACGGGCAGAGCATTACCGACGGTTGTATCGCGTGGGAAGACAGCGTGCCGCTGCTGGAGACACTTGCCACGGCGGTGCGCAAGCGCCGCAAATTATTCGCGCATTAGGATTTTTTGCACCCACAGTCAGATCACCCGCGTTCCTTCCGCCTCCAGCATTCGCGTCAACCGGATCAGCGGCAAGCCGATCAGCGTCGCCGGATCGTCGCCTTCCAGGCGTTCAAATAATGCAATACCCAAACCTTCGGACTTGAAGCTGCCCGCGCAATTGTACGGTTGCTCGCGGCGCAGATAATTTTCAATTTGCACTGCATTCAGCGGGCGGAAATGCACGCGAAACGGTACAACTTCGAGCTGCGTTTTCCCCGAATCGGCATTGAATAAACATAAGCCCGTCAGGAATGTCACTGTCTGGCCCGAGCAGCGTTGCAACTGTCCGACGGCATTTTCGTGAGTGCCGGGCTTGGTCAACATTTCCGCGCCGATGACTGCCACTTGATCGGAACCAATGATCAGGGCGTCCGGAAATTTCTGCGCTACCGCACGTGCTTTTTCTTCCGCCAGACGGCGCACTAAATACTCCGGGGTTTCTCCGGGTCGTCGAGTTTCATCGACGTTGGGTGCGACCGTCGTAAACGCAAGCCCCAAACGTTGCAGTAATGCCTTGCGATAGGGTGAGGTGGAAGCGAGTACCAGTGGCCGCATTATTCAATCTCGATCAGCGCTTCGTCGGGATTCACAGTATCGCTTTTCTTCACGTGCACCTGGGTGACTTTGCCGGCGATGGGCGCCTGGATTTCGGTTTCCATTTTCATCGCTTCGGTGACCAGTACCGGGTCGCCAGCCTTGACTTCATCGCCGACTTTCACCAGTACATCGACGATGGTGCCGGGCATTGACGAGGTGACGTGGCCGGGTTTGGTAGCGCGTGGGCGTTTGCTGCCTTTGTGGGCTTGCGACTTGATGGGCCCGCTGTTCGTTGCGTGCCCGCCGCTGCCGGGGCTCATGATTTCTTCGAGGGTTTCGACCATGATTTCTTCCGGCACGCCGTCCACGCTCACGTAGAACGGGCGGCGGTCCTGGGTGTTGTGGCCGGTGCCGGTGACTTTGATGTGGTAAGTTTCGCCGTGCATTGAGATGTTGAATTCGGTGGCGACGGCACAGTAATAATCTTTTCCGACCGTGGGCGGTGCTTCCAGTGGTTCAGGTGTCAGTGTTCCCGCAGCGCGCTGCTGTAAAAAGTCACGACCGACGTCCGGGAACATCGCGTAGGTGAGAATGTCTTCCGGCGAATGCGCGAGGCTGCCGATCTCGTCTTTTAATTTTTCCATTTCCGCTTCGAGCAGGTCGGCGGGACGGCAGTCGATCACGTCGGCGTTGCCGATCGCCTGCTGACGCACCACGGCATTGACCGTACCGGGCGGGCGACCATAGCGGCCCTGCAAATAAAATTTCACTTCATTGGTAATATTTTTGTAACGGGCGCCGGTAATGACATTGAGCACCGCCTGGGTGCCGACGATTTGCGAGGTGGGTGTGACCAGCGGCGGGTAGCCCAAGTCTTCGCGCACGCGCGGAATTTCGTCCAGCACTTCGTTCATGCGTTGCAGCGCGCCTTGTTCCTTGAGTTGGTTTGACAGATTGGAAATCATGCCGCCCGGCACTTGGTTCACCTGCACGCGCGTGTCGAGTCCGGTGAATTCGCTTTCGAATTGCGCGTATTTTTTGCGCACCTCGCGGAAGTAAAAACCGATTTCCTGCAACGGCTCCAGATTGAGTCCGGTGTCGTATTCGGTGCCCTTGAACGCGGCGACCATGGTTTCGGTGGCGGGATGGCTGGTGCCGCCGGACATGGTCGAGATCGCGGTGTCGATGTGCAGACAGCCGTTTTCCACTGCTTTCCACTGGCAAATCGGCGCAAGCCCGCTAGTCGCGTGCGAATGCAGATGCAGCGGAATACGCACGCTGTTGTGCAGCGCGCGCACCAGCGTGGCGGTCGCACTCGGCGTCAACAGGCCCGCCATGTCTTTGATGGCGAGGCTGTCGCAGCCCATCTCTTCGAGTTCTTTGGCCATGGTCACGAAGGTGTCAATACCATGCACCGGGCTGGTGGTGTAACAGATCGCGCCTTGCGCATGTTTGCCGGTTTTTTTCACCGCCGCAACCGAAGCGCGGATGTTGCGCGTGTCATTGAGTGCGTCGAAGATGCGAAATACATCCATGCCGTGGTCGGCGCATTTCATTACAAATGCTTCGACGACATCGTCGGGGTAGTGGCGATAGCCGAGCAGGTTTTGTCCGCGCAGTAACATTTGCAACGGTGTGTTGGGCAGCGCAGAGCGCAGTTTACGTAGCCGTTCCCACGGATCTTCCTTGAGAAAACGCACGCAGGCGTCGAAGGTCGCACCGCCCCACACTTCCAGCGACCAGTAGCCGATATTGTCAAGCTTTGGACAGACTGGCAGCATGTCGTCGAGGCGCAGACGCGTGGCGATCAGCGATTGATGCGCGTCGCGCAGAACGGTGTCGGTGATGTGTACGCGGGGCATGGCGATTCCTTATTATTTATTGCAAACCCATATGGGCGGCGATGGCGGCCGAGACCGCTGCCGCGACATCGCGCATCGGCCGCTTGGTCGAGTAATTGATCAGTTCCGGGTGTGCGTCCACAAAGCTGGTGTTGAAGCTGCCGCTGCGGAATTCACGCGATTTTAAAATCTCCAGGTAATACGGGATCGTGGTCTTGACGCCATAGACACCCATATCATTCAGCGCGCGCGTGGAGCGGTTGAGTAACGCCTCCCAGGTGAGCGCCCACAGCGTGAGCTTGGCACACATCGAGTCGTAATAAGGCGGAATTTCATAGCCGGTGTAGATCGCCGCGTCGGTGCGTACGCCCGGACCGCCGGGTGCGAAGTAACGCGTGATGCGTCCATAGCTGGGCAGAAAATCGTTCTTGGGATCTTCCGCGTTGATGCGAAATTCCATCGCGTAGCCGCGCCGCTGCACTTCTTTCTGTTTGTAGCGCAGCGCCTGGCCGTCGGCGATGCGGATTTGCTCCTGCACGATGTCGATGCCGGTGATCTGTTCGGTAACGGTGTGCTCCACCTGCAAGCGCGTGTTCATTTCCATAAAGAAAAACTCACCGGATTCATCCAGCAGAAATTCCACCGTGCCGGCGTTGCGATAGCCGACTTTTTTCGCCGCTTTTACCGCCAATTTGCCGATCAAGGCGCGCTGTTCATCGTTGAGTTGTGGCGAGGGCGCGATCTCGATGAGTTTTTGGTGGCGGCGTTGAATCGAGCAGTCGCGCTCGAACAGATGAATCACGTTGCCGTGGTGGTCGGCGAGAATCTGCACTTCGATGTGCCTGGGGTTGACGACAAACTTTTCCACGAACACGTCGGCGCTGCCGAAGGCTTTGGTCGCTTCGGAAATCACGCGCCCGAAGTTGCGCTTGAGTTCGTCTTCACTATCGCAGCGCCGGATACCACGCCCGCCGCCACCCGACGTGGCCTTGAGCATCACCGGATAGCCGATGGTGCGGGCAAAAGCGACGGCTTCGTCGACACTTGCCAAGTTGCCGTCACTTCCCGGCACCACCGGAATTTTCGCCTTGATCATGCTGCGCCGCGCTTCGACCTTGTCGCCCATGCGGCGGATCGCCTCGGCGTCCGGCCCGATAAAAATCACCCCGCGCTTCACGCAGATTTCCGCGAGCTGCGGGTTTTCCGACAAAAACCCATAGCCGGGATGGATCGCATCGCAGCAGGTGGCGACCGCCAGATTCACAATGCGGTGCGCGTTCAGATAGCCGGACACCGTGTCGGGGCCGAGGCTGTAGGCTTCGTCGGCCTTCTTGACATGCAGCCCGTGACGGTCGGCATCGGCATACACAGCAGCGGAGCGGATACTCATCTCGGCACAGGCGCGCGCAATGCGCACCGCGATCTCGCCACGGTTGGCGATCAGAATTTTACGGATCAAGCGAGGTATGCTCCCGACGGTGTGAGGAAGGCGTTGGGCCTTTTAAAGAATCTAGTTGTCGCGGACGTTACTGGCAAGGTTTACGTTTTACTCGGAAGCTTGCAGCTCGGCGGGTGTCTCGTAAAATAATACCTTGAGCAGAGCAAGAAACTATTAGTTAGAAGGAGGTGTACAGAGCTCTTTCATAAGGGCACTTCTATAAATCCCCGTAAGATTTTCGAGTTTGCCGGGTTGAGATTTTTCCTTATGCAAAGGCAAAATGACCGATACTACGGGGCATGCAAAACAGCCTCTTTGATCTACAAAATCGTTACGCCAGTCTCTCCGAAGCAGGCGACCCGCTGGAGCGTTTGAACGCCGTCATCGACTGGGAGATCTTCGGTCCGATTCTCGCCCGCCTCGACCCCACCGAACGCA
>JANOOV010000199.1:0-8525 GCA_031421535.1 Gammaproteobacteria bacterium | reverse complement strand
ACTGTGCTTGGCCTAAATACACAATCCGTGCGCGGTCCGAAAGGAAGCGCCCCTTCCCCCTGCAAGGGGGAAGGCTGGGATGGGGGTGTACAAGCACACCGTTTTGCTTATCACCCCCATCCTAACCTTCCCCCTTGCAGGGGGAAGGGATAGTCACCTCCTGATCATTC
Organism: Gammaproteobacteria bacterium; assembly: GCA_031421535.1. Lineage (GTDB taxonomy): Bacteria > Pseudomonadota > Gammaproteobacteria > SG8-11 > SG8-11 > UBA6921. Next base: position 8,355 of record JANOOV010000199.1, on the reverse strand, counting down.
GCTGTACTGCGCGCAGCAAGTAACGCCACCTGCACTTCCCGCCCCTTGGCGCTTGCGGCGCGTAACGTTAAATGGCGCGCCGCCCCGGCGTAATCCAGATAAATTTCCACGTCGGGTTGCGGCAACACTCCCGTACCGCGCTCCGGCCATTCCACCAGCACAAAAGCATCGGGCGCAAAATAATCGCGCACACCAAGCAACTCCAGTTCTTGGGGATCAACGATGCGGTACAGGTCAAAGTGATACGCTGCGCCGCGCGGTAATGCGTAGGGTTCCACCACGGTGAAGGTGGGGCTCTTGACCTGGCCGCTCACGCCCAACGCACGCAAGAAACCGCGTACGAAGGTCGTCTTGCCCGCACCCAAATCGCCGTGCAAATACATCGTGATGCCTTCGCTGCTCACCTGCGCGACGCGCGCGGCACAGGCGAGCGTGGCGGCTTCGTCGGGTAAGGCGAGCTGATATGCGTCGCTCACAACGCCGCCGGATTTACGTTGGCGCGAAGCTGCGCGAGCACGTCGCTGGCCAACAACCCCCGCTCACCCTCACGCGCAGCGCAGTCGGCGGCGGTGGCATGCACGTGCACGCCCACGCAAGCCGCATGAGTCAAGCTCAGGCCCTGAGCAAGTAACCCGGCGATCACGCCGGTCAACACATCACCCATACCGCCACTGGCCATGCCGGGATTTCCTGCGTCGCAAACGTACACAGCAGAGTCCGGCGCGACCACCAGAGTTCCCGCGCCTTTTAAAACGACAACACCGCCGTATTTATTTTGCAGTGCGCGTGCGGCAGCGAAACGATCACGCTGCACCTGCGCTGCTGAGGCGTTTAGCAACCGTGCCGCCTCGCCCGGATGCGGCGTGAGTATCCAGTGTTCGCGCCGCACGGGTTCGGCGGCGAGTAAATTCAGCGCGTCGGCATCGACCACACAGGGCAGATTGGCGTCCAGTAATTGCCCGAACAGCGTGCGCGCCCATGCGCTTTGTCCCAAGCCCGGACCAATCACGGCGACCGAGGCGCGCGCCAGCACGCCGCGCACCTCGGCCGCATGGGTCACACCATGACACATCATTTCCGGGCGCGCCATACTCAACAACGCCGCATGTTCGGGGCGCGTCGCGATACTCACCAAACCGGCGCCGACGCGCGCGGCAGCTTCACCGGCCAAACGCGCCGCGCCGCTCATGCCGTGATCGCCGCCGAGAATCGCGACGTGGCCGAAGTGGCCTTTGTGCGCGCTGCGCAAGCGCGGCGGCGGCAAGCGCGCTTGCGCCCACGCATGCGAAATGCGCGTGGCGCTCGGCGGCTCGCGCGCAACCACCTGCGCCGGAATGCCCAGTGCGTCGAAGCACAACGCACCGCAGTGGTCGGGACCGGCGCCCGTGAGCAGGCCTGGTTTCAAACCGATGAACGTCAGGGTCGTGGTGGCGCGTACCGCATCACCCCACACGTGCCCGGTGTCGGCATCCAGGCCGGAGGGGATATCCACGGAAATAATTGGCCGGCCACTCGTGTTCAGCGCACTGATGGCGGCGCGCCACACGCCGGTCACTGCTACGTTCAAGCCGGTGCCAAACAACGCATCGACCCAGACGTCGCAGGCGGGCAGCGCTGCCGCGTTCCACGCCGCCACCAGCACACCCGCTGCTTGCAGCCGCTGCATGGCGTTGAGCGCGTCGCCGTGGATTTTGTCAAGCTCGCCTACCTGTCGCACACACACTTGCAAACCCGCCGCGTGCGCCAATCGTGCAATCACGAAACCGTCGCCACCATTGTTGCCGACGCCGCACAGCACGCCGACGCTACGCGCCGCTGGCCAGCGCGCCGTCAGTCGCGCAAAACATGCCAATCCGGCGCGTTCCATCAGCGTTGCACCGGGCAGCTTGAATTCCGCACTGGCGATGCGGTCCAGGGCGCGCACTTGCGCGGCGCGATACAGGTTTTCAGGCAGGTCGTTCATGTGGCGTTATGATAGCGGCTATGACTTCGATTACAAACGGCACTAATGCACTACCGATGGATTACGCAGCGCTCGCCAGGCAAATAAAAGGTTGGGGCCACGAGTTGGGTTTTGCGCAGGTCGGCATTGCCGATACCGATCTTGCGGCGCACGAAACCCATTTGCTCAACTGGTTACACGCCGACTTTCACGGCGAGATGGACTACATGGCCCGCCACGGCGTGAAACGCAGCCGCCCGGCCGACCTGATCCCCGGCACGCTGCGGGTGATTTCCGCGCGCATGGATTACTGGCCGGAATCCAGCGCCGACGCGCACGCGGTGTTGCACGATGCGCAGCTCGGCTATGTATCGCGCTACGCGTTGGGCCGCGATTATCACCGTGTGATGCGCAAGCGCTTGCAGCAACTCGCGCAGCGCATTGAACAGCAGGTCGGGCCGTTTGGTTATCGCGCGTTCAGCGACAGTGCGCCGGTGCTGGAAAAAGCCCTGGCGGAAAAAGCAGGCTTGGGCTGGATCGGCAAACATGCCAATTTATTGCAGGAAAAAACCGGCTCGTGGTTTTTTCTGGGCGAACTCTACACCGACTTGCCGTTGCCGGTGGACACGCCGCACGTCAACCATTGCGGCACCTGCCACGCGTGCATCGACGCCTGCCCCACCGGCGCGATCGTCGCGCCGTACCGGGTGGACGCACGCCGCTGCATTTCGTATCTCACCATCGAATTGCGCGGCAGCATTCCGGAAGAATTCCGCAAACCGATGGGCAATCGTATTTACGGTTGCGATGACTGTCAGTTGGTGTGCCCGTGGAATAAATTTGCACACGCCACCGCCGAGACGGATTTTTCGCCGCGCCATCGTCTGGATGCGCCACAACTGACGGAATTGTTTGCGTGGAGCGAAGAGGAGTTTTTGAAAAACACGGCAGGTTCCGCCATCCGCCGTATCGGTTACAGCTGCTGGTTGCGCAACATCGCGATTGCTCTGGGCAACGCGCCGACGACGAGCAGCGTAGTAGCAGTGCTACATGCTCGGGAAAATGACGCTTCGGAATTGGTACGCGAACACGTCGCATGGGCGCTGCGACAACACCGTTAGCCAACGTGCAGTACGCAGCTGCACAGAATGAAATTCATCGGGTTGGTTTTATCGACCGATCAATTTGTGTTCAATCTGATCGGTGTCCGTGCCACTGCTGACTTGTTGTCGTGTCGCAGCCAGTTATCCACAGCCTTATCCACCGATTCTGTGAGTAACTCATGCGCGCTCTATTTTTTTGGCGGCATCAACGGCGGCGTCGGGCGGGTCGCGTGATCGCTTTCGCAACGGGGGGATTTGTGTTGCGCATTGTAAAACTGAAATTGGTGCCGACGGAGAGACTCGAACTCTCACAGCTTACGCCACTACCACCTCAAGATAGCGTGTCTACCAATTCCACCACGTCGGCAAAAAACTTTGTGTACACAAGTTTATTTGGGTGCTTCAGGCACAGGAACAACCGGTACATCGCTGCTCTTTTTTAGCTCCTGCGACAGCTGATTGACCAATTCCTGTTCGGTCGCGGCCTTGGCTTTTGCTTCCGGCTCCGATGTCGCGGGTTGTGCTGCACGTTCAATCACGCTCTGACGTTTCGGGGCGGAGGTAACGAAATATCCCAACGATAAACTGGTGACGAAGAACAGCACCGCCAACACCGCTGTGCTGCGACTTAAAAAATTGGCCGAACCGCGTGCACCAAAAACGGTATTGGACGAGCCGCCGCCAAACGCCGCGCCGATATCGGCACCTTTGCCTTGCTGCAATAGCACCAGCCCAACCAAGCCGAGCGCGACCAGAATATGTACCACCCACAACACGATTTCCATCACCAACCTCTGTGCTTCAAAGCGCGCATCAACCCGCCGCTTTGCAAATGGCTAAAAATTCGTCCGCCTTTAACGATGCGCCACCGATCAGGCCACCGTCGACGTCGGACATGTGAAAAATCTCGGCGGCATTGGAGGCTTTCACGCTGCCGCCATATAAAATGCGCACACCGTCCGCGATTACACTGTCGAGCTTGCGCAAGCGCGCGCGGATAAAAGCGTGAACGTCTTGCGCCTGCTGCGGTGAAGCGGTGCGGCCGGTGCCGATCGCCCACACCGGTTCGTAGGCAATGACGGCGTGCGCAAAGCTCGCGACGCCGCTTGCACTCAACACGGCATCCAGCTGTCGCGCGACTACATTTTCTGTTGCGCCCGACTCGCGTTCTTCCAACAATTCACCAACGCATAAAATCGGTATCAGCCTGGCGTGCTGGGCGGCGGCATATTTTTTTGCCACCAAGGTGTCGGATTCGCCATACAGCGCACGCCGTTCGGAGTGCCCAACAATGACATATTTGCAAGCGAAGTCGGTGAGCATGTCGGCGGATACTTCGCCGGTAAACGCGCCGGATTTTTCGTGACTCAGATTTTGCGCACCCCAGGTCACCGCACCACCCACGAGCTGCGCCTGCGCCAGCGCGAGATACACAAACGGCGGACACACCGCAACTTCTGCGTTGTGCACGGCGCCCATGCCGCTCTGAATACCGTCCAGCAGCGCGGCCACGTTGCTACGCGAGCCGTGCATTTTCCAGTTTCCGGCAATCAACGGCCGACGCATATCTTCTCCTTCCGGTGCCGGTCAAAAAGCAGTCGGGAAGCTTACAAGTCCTGTGGAGAAAAATCAATTTAGGATTAGGACTGAATAACAGACTGAATGAGAGATGCCACAACTCGAGATCCTTCCAGCACTGTGACACAAGATGCCTAATTGACACATCAACACAAACGGTGCGCCGGGCAAGTTACCGCAACGACGCCATGTAGGTTTTCACGCGCACCGCGCACTGAACAACGAACCGGCTTCTGCGCATCCGCAGCAGCGCCAGCCAAGCGAGCCCAGCCAGCGTCATGATGTACGCCACTGCGGACCACCGCGTTACGCCGTACCACACAGTCACCACACCACTGTCGTGCACCGTCACTGCACCGAGTCCGTTCGGGCCCTCAAAAACGCTAAGCACCCGCTGTGCGCCGTCCTGCGTCTGTAATGTGGCTTGGTAGCCGAGGTAATACACCAGCGGCAACTCAATCAGCACTTCACGGCTATCAAGCGCGATGTCCATGCGCAAATTGGTACCGGAACGTTCCGTTGACACAAGATTTGCCGCGCCCCTTAAAATCGCCGGGGCGCCGTGATGCGAGCGTAAGTAATCCAGGTGCTCGATGCTGCGTATCGGCAGATATTCCGCTCGCGACGTCCCGACATTGGTGTTGCGTTTGCGCACGTCTTCCGTCGCAGGAATTTCCGCGTCGTTCAAAAATTCGTGGTAGTCCGGTTTGATCAAACCGAACACGTACGCACACAACGCCGCGACGAGTGGCGCGATGAAGATCGCGCGGTGGTATTTTTCCGGAACCACCAACGCGGCCGCGCCGCCGACCAGACTCAAGAAAAACACCGCGAACAGCAGCAGCCGCCACGGAAATTGAAGGTAATACAAAAACCCGGGCATGCGCTCCCAGGGAAACCCTTCCAAAACCATCGCCAGCGAAAGCAACGCCGCGACCATGCCAAACCAGAAAAAACTCCGTACCACGTGTCGCCGCACCGCATAGGCGCCAAGCGCGGCGAAGAGCAGCAAGGGGACGCCCAGCAAAAACGGCGACTCCGGGGGGCCGCCCGGCGAGCGCACACTGCGGGCGCGCAGATATTCGTGGCTGAATAACTGCGACGGCTTCACCGCGTGATTGCGCAAATGTTCCGCCGCAACACCCAGCTCGCGAACGATGTCGGGATCAAAAACGGTGACATTATTCGCATTAACGCCGATGCCGCCTGTATTGACCCCGGCTGTCAGGCTTATTCCAAGACAGTACGTGCCAGACTGCGTTATGTTGTAGGGCAATGAATTATCACCCCGGAGGTGCCATCGATTTTCTTGCAGTCGCCTGCTGCGACCTGGGCGTGCGCCCCTCCCGCCATTAAAATACCCGCAATCAAACCGATTGCCGCAAATAGTCCACTCATGTGAGTTTTCAAACGCATATGCACAATCTCCTGAATTTCCATCAATACAAAATTATCCTGGTGCTTCTTGTAAGAGGAGCCGTCCGATAAGATCGGCGACAGGAACGTAGAGCATCGTATTCATCGAGTCAACTCTCCCATGCGCATCCTTGGTATCGAAACCTCTTGCGATGAAACCGGTGTTGCCGTGTTTGACACTGAACGCGGCCTGCTGGCGCATCGCTTATATAGCCAGATCGAGCTGCACCAGCCCTATGGCGGCGTGGTGCCGGAACTGGCCTCGCGCGACCACGTGCGCAAAACGCTGCCGCTGATTCGGCAACTCCTGAACGACGCGGGACTGACTCGCAGACAATTGGATGGCGTCGCCTACACGGCGGGGCCGGGCCTAGTCGGCGCCCTGCTGGTTGGCGCGGCGCTCGGGCGCAGTCTTGCCTGGTCACTGAACATTCCGGCCATCGGCGTACATCACATGGAAGGTCATTTACTGGCACCATTGCTGGAACACCCCGCTCCGCAATTTCCATTCGTAGCCTTGCTGGTCTCCGGGGGGCATACGCTGCTGGTGCACGTGATCAATGTGGGTCAGTACGAAATTCTGGGCGACACCCGCGACGATGCCGCCGGTGAAGCCTTCGATAAAACCGCCAAGTTGCTCGGACTGCCTTATCCCGGCGGACCGGCTTTAGAGCGGCTGGCGCGGCAAGGCGATCCGAAGCGGTTTCGCTTTCCGCGTCCCATGACCGATCGACCTGGGCTTGACTTCAGCTTCAGCGGGCTGAAGACCTTCGCTCTCACCACACTGAAGGGCGCCGGCAACGATCCGCAAACGCTTGCCGACATCGCGCGCGCATTTCAAGACGCGGTTGTTGACACTTTCGTCATCAAGTGTCGGCGCGCTTTGCAACACACCGGCTTGCAACGTCTGGTGGTGGCCGGCGGCGTGAGCGCCAATGCAGCGCTACGCGCACGCCTGAATACATTGGCGCAAGACGATAACGCCGAGGTGTTTTATCCACGCTTGGAATTTTGCACCGACAACGGTGCGATGATCGCCTTCGTCGGTAGCCTGCGGCTGCACGCGGGATTACACGACTCACTCACGTTCGATACGCGCGCGCGCTGGCCCATCCAAGACTTGTCCCCTCTGCCATAAACCGCACACACAAAAAGGGGGCTTTCGCCCCCTCTTTTGCATTACTGCAGACAAATTTACTTCACCATTTCTTTGACGGCTTTCAGCGGCAGAATTTTCACCACGTTACGCGCCGGCTTGGCCTTGAACATCATTTCGGTCCCCGTAAACGGGTTGATGCCCTTGCGCGCCTTGGTTGCAGGCTTGGTCACACGCTTGATCTTCAGCATGCCGGGCAGCACAAAAATGCCCGCGCCGTTTTTCTTCAGATGCCCTTCGATGATGCCTGACAACTGTGCAATCACGGAGCTCACATCTTTGCGCGACAGGCTGGTGCTGTCCGCGAGCGTGGAAATAAGTTGTGATTTGGTGCAGGGATCTTTGAACGTCTTGGCGGCGACTGCCTTGGTGGCGGGCATTGCTTTCTTCACAGGTTTTGCAGGTTTCTTTGTTGCCATTATGTACTCCTCCTCGTGGTTGATCGTGGGCGACGGCTGGATTTTACGCGGACCAAAAATAGCTTAAATAATCCGGAAGCGAAACCCTCTTTTGAAAAAAAACTGCGGAATAAATGCGGCGCGCGACGAAATTGAAAATTGTTACGCAGCGTTTTTCGCAGGCTTCGGTGTGAGCTGTCAAAGCAGCGCAAACACGTTACTATCGAACGCAGCCGTAAATTTTACTGTAACCCGCATTATTTTCATGAGCCACTTCATGCGCAAAAAGCCTGAAATCATAGCGTCCGAGACCATCGCGCAAACACGCCTGTTTCGCATTGAGCAGCTCGACCTGCGCTTCGCCAACGGCGTTAACGTGCAGTACGAGCGGCTCATGGGCTCGCCCGCCGGTGCGGTGCTGATCGTTCCGCTGCTGGATGCGAACACGGTATTGCTGATTCGCGAATACGCCGCCGGGGTGCATCGTTACGAACTCGCGCTGCCCAAAGGCCGCATCGAAACCGGCGAGTCGCTGATCGACGCGGCGAACCGGGAAATCATGGAAGAAATCGGCTACGGCGCACATCAGCTGCAACACATTCATTCGTTGACGCTCGCGCCCGGCTACGTCAATAGCATCACGCACATCGTGCTCGCGCAGAATTTGTATCCGCAACGCAGCATCGGCGATGAGCCGGAAGAAATCGAAGTCGTACCGTGGCGGCTGGACCAGCTACCGGAATTGCTCGCGCAGGCCGACTG
>JANOOV010000198.1:0-5348 GCA_031421535.1 Gammaproteobacteria bacterium | reverse complement strand
GTGCATTTTTCACCGAGTCCGTTCAGCGCGGTAGGCGCGCAATGGAAGATTCATACCGGTAATACGTGCGCAGAGGGCAAGTTGGATGTGCTTTGTACATCGCGACCACGAAATCCGGTTTAGGGGGTTATACCTTGGAGGAAATCAGGCCATCCTTCATGCAAAAAACAGCGCTAAACAATGAGTGGCATCAGGCGAGTGCAACGGTGTTTGTTACCGGCGGTTCAGGTTATGTGGGTCGTCCACTCATTACGGCGTTGTTGCATCGTGGCCACTCGGTGGGCGCCTTGGCACGCCCGGAATCAGCGCACAAACTGCCCGCTGGATGCACAGTGATCACAGGCGATGTGCTGAATGCAGCTTCGTACCAAAACTCGATTCAACCCGCGCAAATTTTTGTGCATCTGGTGGGTGTCGCCCATCCTAATCCCGCCAAAGCGGAACAGTTTCGCGCTATTGATTTTAAATCAATACAAGCAGCCGTGAGCGCGGCCTGGCACGCGGGTGTGCAACATTTTATCTATGTGAGCGTGGCGCAACCGGCACCGGTGATGAAAGCCTATGTTGAGGTGCGCCAGGCAGGGGAGGCTTTGCTGCGCAATAGCGATCTGCATGTCTGTATTTTGCGCCCGTGGTATGTGTTAGGGCCGGGCCACCGCTGGCCTTATTTACTGATACCGTTGTATTGGTTATGCGAACGCTTGCCAGCAACGCGCGATGTGGCCCAGCGCTTGAGTTTGGTGAGCTTGCCGCAAATGATCCATACCCTCGTCGATGCAGTGGAACACCCAAAAACGGGAGTCAACATTATTACGGCGCAACAAATTCGTCAGCGCGGCAAACGTAGCGCCGCTGATGCGTAGTCTTTGCCTGTATGACCAACGTTCAAGCGGCGGTTTTGCTTTGCACTATGCCAAGGGCTTCGAGTACATGTTGCGCAACCAGTGTGGATGACATCGGGTTCTGGCCGGTGATCAAGTTACCGTCACGCACCGCGAAGGCATGCCAGTTGGCGGCTTTCTCGAAAACACCGCCCTGTTCGCGCATGCGTGCTTCCAGTGCGAACGGAACGACGTGTGTTAACCCGGCGGCAGCCTCTTCATCGTTGGTGAATGCGTTGATGCGTTTGCCATGCAAAATGGATTTACCGTCGGGGCGTTTCGCGGCGACTAAACCCGCCGGACCATGGCAGACCGCCGCAATGATTTTGTTTGCCCGGTAAGCGGCTTCGACGGCAAGTGTCACGCCCTGATCCGTCGGCAGATCCCACATCGCGCCGTGGCCACCGGGGAAAAATATCGCATCGAATCCTGCCGCATCCATGTCAGCGGCGATGCGTGTTGCAGCGCAAACACGCTGTGCCTCTACATCGCTCAAAAAGCGTTCGACATGCGTTCCATTTTCACCCTTGGGTTTGATGCTCGCGGGGTCGAAGGGCACGGCACCACCCTTGGGCGAGGCGAGTTCCACCGCAATCCCCGCATCGATAAATGCATAGTAGGGAACGGTAAGTTCCTCAGCCCAGATACCGGTCGCTTTACCGGAGTCGCCCAGCTTGGCGTTCGAAGTCACGATGATCAGTACGCGCTTGTTCATAGTCTTTCCTCATGTTGGGTTGGCCGTCGGGCGGTAAGGTGTGTCCATGGGAAGACTGTATTGATCTGCGGGTCATCGATAAAGTATCGTCCCGACAATTTATTAATTACGCGATGTAACTGATGCGCCGTAACTTCGATCCCGTTTTGTTGGGTAGCATCGAGTTGTTCTGCAAAGCTGCCGAGCTCGGTAACTTCACCGCAGCGGCGGAAGCGCTGGGTGTCACACCGGCGGCGGTCAGCCGTTCCGTCGGACGGCTTGAAGACCGGCTTGGACTTCGGCTGTTCGTCCGCACTACGCGACGCGTCGCGTTGACCGACGACGGACGCGTGTACTTCGAGCAGTGCCGCGAAGCGTTGACGCAAATCGAACTGGCCGAGCGTGCCATCACCGAACATCAAGTCATTCTCAGCGGCGTGTTGCGCATCAGCGTGCCCACGACTTATGGCCACTACCGCGTGTTGCCGTGCCTGCCAGAATTTGCCGCGCGCTATCCGCTGATCAAGCTCGATATCAGCATTTCCAACCGGGTCATCGACTTTGTCGAAGAGGGGTTCGATCTTGCCATTCGCATGGGCGAACCGCAGGATTCACGGCTCATCGCGCGCAAACTCGAAGACGCCACGCTGGGGGTATTTGCGTCGCCCGCTTACCTCAAGCGCCGGGGTATTCCGCAAAACCTGGACGAGTTGCAGCAGCACGACTGCATCCAGTTCGTGTTGCCCAGTACCGGGCGGCCGATGTCGTGGATATTCCGCAAGGAGGGCGCCGATGTGGATTTCGCATTTGAAAGTCAGGTACGCTGCCAGGAAGACGTACTGGGCTGCGTGACTTATGCCCGCGCCGGGGGCGGGTGTTTTCAGATTTACCACTACATCGCGCGGGACGATGTCGCGCGCGGCGATCTGGTCGAAATTCTCCAGCCGTTCGGCGGGCGGTCGCGTCCGTTCTCAATCATGTATCCGCAGAACCGACATCTGTCGGCCAAAGTCAGGGTGTTTGTCGACTTTTTTACGCAGGAAGTGCGTGCAGCGGAAAATCGTACAACCTGAAACGAACGAAGGCCGCTAATGCGGCCTTCGTTTTAGCTCAACAACCCAACGTTTACGCTTCCAGTGTTGCTTTCAGTTTCTTCATCGCATTGTTTTCAAGCTGCCGGATGCGTTCGGCCGACACTTGATACTTGTCCGCCAGATCTTGCAGCGTGAGTTTTTTGTCGGCCAGCCAGCGTTGTTGCAAAATGTCACGACTGCGCTCGTCGAGCGTCACCAGTGCGTGGTGTAAGCGTTGTGTGCTGCGATCTTCCCATTGGGTTTTTTCCAGCACCGTGGCCGGGTCGTGCCGCAGATCTTGCAGATAGGCGGCGGGCGCAAAAGACGCATGCTCGTCGTCGACATCGGCATGCGCGTCGAACGCAGTGTCGTGGCCGCTCAAGCGCGATTCCATTTCCATCACCGTTTCCGGTGGCACGCCCAGGTCGGCGGCGATGGCGTCCACTTCCGCCTTGTTCATCCAGCCCAGCCGTTTTTTTGCGCCGCGCAGATTGAAAAACAGCTTGCGTTGCGCCTTGGTGGTGGCGACTTTGACGATGCGCCAGTTGCGCAGGATGTACTCGTGCATCTCGGCGCGAATCCAGTGCACTGCAAACGACACCAGTCGCACGTTCATGCTTGGGTCGAAACGCTTGACCGCTTTCATCAACCCGATGTTGCCTTCTTGAACCAAGTCCGCCTGCGGCAGTCCGTAGCCGCTGTAGCCACGCGCGATATGCACCACAAAACGCAGATGCGACAACACCAGCTTTTGCGCGGCCATCAGGTCTTGGTCGCGTTGCCAACGCACCGCCAGCTCATGCTCTTCCGCGCTGGTAAGAATCGCCACTTGATTGATGGCACGCAGATAGCTGTCCAAGCCACCGGCGAGGGAGGGTACAAGCATCATGGATTTGCGCATAGTCGATTCCTTGAGACTGGAGTTTGTTGATACGGAACAAAGTTTAGCACTCGCGATTTCAGAGTGCCAATCGGCAAAAAGGTTCCGGGGTTTAGGTGGGTGTTACGTGAGAATAAAGTCTTGAACAATTCTTAATTTGTAATAGTTTGATAAACTACCCGGCCGCCAAGGGGCGGGGTAGTTTATTAGAAAGAGGGTGTGCTCGATTTTGTGTAACCGGCGTTCCAGTTAAATAGTCAACATCCGGTCTTCAAATTGAATCGTAAAACGGTTCAGGGCGGCTTTCCAGTCGCGAATGGGCATCGTCCATTTTTTACTGATGTTGTTCAGCGCCAAGTAAAACAGTTTGCTGACGGCCTCGTCGGTGGGGAATGAGCTGCGATTCTTGATGACTTTGCGTAGGCTCATGTTAATCGACTCGATGGCGTTGGTAGTGTAAATCACTTTGCGGATTTCCGGCTGATAGTCGAAGAACGGGATAATGCGCGCCCAGTTGCGCCGCCAGCTCAGGCTGATGGCGTGGTAGTCCTGGTCCCACTTTGTTTCGAACTCACCGTTGGAGTTCCGTAGTGACGCCGCGTCTTCCACAGACGACGGCCCGCGACCTGATCCCTTCTTGAAATCGCAGGGATTCGTTGAAGACCGCCAATCCGGCAGTCATCTCACACTCTGGAATGAAATGCGCAAAGTTTCGGTCACCGTTCCCGTCCACACTGGCTGCGACGTTGGTCGAGGACTTGCCGCCCGTATCCTCAAAGATGCCGGATTCAGCGTGGAAGATTTTTTGCACCTGCGATAAATGTAAAGTTGCGACACGTGGCCGTATGGATCGGTACGCAAACAACATCTGCTTGACAATAAACGGCACGCAGATTTTAGTTTGGCCCAGCCGTTTGAACCCATCGGCTGCAAATGATGGCGAGCGCGGGGACAAGGCAGGAGTCGTCGCAGTCGGGGGAGCAGCAGTGCAGCTGGGGGAAAGTTTCCGTTCGTGGTTTTTCATGTAGCCGCCCATCGCGCGGCCTTTTCTGTTTTCTTCACGCTTCCCTCAAACCCATCCTCCCCACGCAGTGGGAGGAGTGAGGTGGGGTGTTTGCGTTGTAACCCGCCAACAGTGCTGTCCGTGAAATCAGGGCAAGATCAAATTGAGCCAAATGCAGAGAATCACGAAGTCGTGAAGCAGTGCTATTTCTTGCTCCATGAGTTGATGAATTTTTAGCATTGGCGATTGAAGACAATAGATACACGTAACCCGTGGATGAGCGCAGCGTTATCCGCCGTATGTTATCCGTTCACGGCTCATGATCTGCCCGCATCGAAGTCGCATGGCTTGACATAGCCGCCTGCTTGGATGCGGGACGCGAAATGGCGGATAACGGCAGCACCTCATGCGCCCACTTTAGAATTGGCCGGGAGGGCCGTATTATGCTTAAAACCGAGTCCACACCCAGAGGCGATCCCATGCAAACCGCAAAACAAGAAGTCCGCGAACTGCTCGATCAATTGCCCGAAGACAGTACGCTCGAAGACATTCATTACCATCTGTACGTGCTGGAAAAAATCCATCGCGGGGAGAATCGCGCCAAGAACGATGGCACGCTGGCCCAGGATGAAGTGGAGGCGCGACTGCGTAAATGGATTACCAAATAAGTCATGTAGGTCGGGTTAGCCCATCCGGGCGTAACCCGACGTTGCATGGGCCGGTGCGAATCCGTCGGGTTACGCTGCGCTAACCCGACCTACGGTGTTCATCAACGCTCTCTCAAGCAATCGTCCCCATCTGCCCTTCGCGATAGTCG
>JANOOV010000197.1:0-3581 GCA_031421535.1 Gammaproteobacteria bacterium | reverse complement strand
CGTCACGCAAAAAGCCTTTGCGATGGGCCTCAATCCAATTGTTGTCATTAACAAGGTTGACCGCCCTGGCGCGCGTCCCGACTGGGTGCTGGACCAGACTTTCGATTTGTTTGACCGCCTCGGCGCCACCGACCAACAACTGGATTTCCCGGTAGTTTACGCCTCGGCATTGCGCGGCTATGCGGGTTTGAAGTCGGATGTTACCGAAGGCACGATGGACCCGTTGTTCCAGACCATTATCGACAAGGTTAGCCCGCCGCAGGTGGATCTGGACGGCCCGTTCCAGATGCAGATCATCACACTGGATTACAGCAGCTATCTGGGTGTGATCGGCATCGGGCGCATCAAGCGCGGTCGCGTCAAGACCAACACGCAGATTACCGTGGTTGATGCGAAAGGCGGCAAACGTAACGGTCGCATCTTGTCGGTGTTCGGGTTTCTTGGCCTGGACCGCACCGAAGTTCCGGAAGCCTATGCCGGCGATATCGTCGCCGTCACCGGGATAGAGCGTTTGAATATTTCCGACACCTTGTGCGACCCCGCTACGGTCGAAGCACTGCCGCCGTTGGCGGTGGACGAACCGACCGTCACGATGACGTTCCAGGTGAACGACTCGCCATTCGTCGGCAAAGACGGAAAATATGTCACGTCACGCCACTTGCGCGAGCGGCTGGAGCGCGAGCTGATGGTGAACGTCGCGCTGCGTGTGGAAGATACTTCTGAGGCAGAAAAATTCCGCGTCTCTGGGCGCGGCGAATTGCATTTGAGCGTGCTGATCGAAAACATGCGCCGTGAAGGTTACGAGCTGGGCGTATCGCGCCCGGAAGTCATCGTCAAAGAAATCGATGGCGTCAAAATGGAGCCCTACGAGCAACTCACCGCCGACGTGGAAGAGCAGCACCAGGGCTCAGTGATGGAAAAGCTCGGCACGCGTGGCGGCGATCTGCAAAACATGATGCCCGATGGTCGCGGCCGCGTGCGCTTGGATTACAAAATTCCGGCGCGCGGCCTGATCGGCTTTCGCACCGAATTTTTAACCGCAACCTCCGGCACCGGGCTGCTGTACTCGACCTTTGACCGGTACGACGTGTTGAAGCGCGGCCAATTCGGTAAGCGCGTCAACGGCGTGCTGATCTCCAATGACAACGGCAAAGGCGTGGGTTACGCGCTGTTTAGTTTGCAAGAGCGCGGGCGCCTGTTCATCGGCCCCGGCGACGAAGTCTACGAAGGCATGGTGATCGGCATCCACTCGCGCGACAACGACCTGGTGGTAAATCCGCTCAAGGAGAAAAAGCTCACCAACATGCGCGCCTCAGGTTCAGATGAAAACATCCTGCTCACACCGCCGATTCGCATGAGCCTGGAGCAGTCGCTCGAATTCATCAACGACGACGAACTGGTCGAAGTCACGCCGCACTTCACCCGCGTGCGCAAAAAACAGCTCGATGAAAACGCGCGCAAACGTACGTCGCGCAGCAACGATTGATTCCAGTTCCACGTTCTTGTGTTAGAGTTTTTGCTGAAGTCAGACTAGGTTTTTCGGAGGGATTATGATCGGCAAAAAGAACGTGGTATTTGGATTTCTGCTGTTGGTGGTGACGGCGGCCTTGGGTCCGTATATGGTCGTGAAATACGTGCCGGGGGTCGACGAAGCACGCGTCGTAAAACAAGACAAAGTCGGACGCTTGCAGCAGCTGCAAGAAAACAACTTTGAAGAAGACCTGCAAGCCTTGCCGACCGACGCGATCGCCAAGGCGAATACCGCCGGTATCCTCGCGTTGAATCTGCTCTATAACGCGCAGGCACCCATCGACGCTATTAAATCCGGCCCGCATGCACACGGCAACCTGGAAGCGCTGCTCAACATCGCCGCCGGTATCGCCTTGTGTTTTATCGCTGTGGCACCGCTGTTCAAACAAATCATCAGTTGGTTGTTCATCCTCGGCACGTTGTTGCACTCCGGCGTGTTGTATTTGGTGGTTGCGCTGGATCAGTACTGGGTGTTGCCGGTCATGCAGCTGGGGATCGGGCCGGTGCTGCTGCTGGCCGCCCTATTGAGTATCGGTGTAGCGGCGTTCATCGGATTTAAAGGCGAGCCGGTGAAGGACTAATCGCCGCCATCATGCGTAACCTCTATCCGCTCATCAAGCCTTACGTCACGCACAGCCTCGCGGTCGATGCGCTGCACGTGCTGCATGTGGAAGAGTGCGGCAATCCGCAAGGTGTGCCGGTGGTGTTTGTGCACGGCGGCCCGGGAGGCGGGTGTGAACCACAGCATCGCAGTTTTTTTGACCCCAATGTTTTCCGCATCGTGTTGTTCGATCAGCGCGGTTGCGGAAAATCCAAACCGCATGCCGAGCTTAACGGCAACACCACGCAAGCCCTGGTCGCCGACATGGAGCACATCCGCACCATTCTCGGCATTCAGCGCTGGGTGGTGTTCGGCGGTTCCTGGGGTTCAACCTTGGGGTTGGTATACGCGCAGACCCATCCCACACGGGTATTGGGTTTAATCCTGCGCGGCATCTTTTTGTGTCGCCCGTGGGAGATCCGCTGGTTCTACCAGGAAGGCGCCAATCGTCTGTATCCGGATTATTGGGAAGATTTTTTACATCCCATTCCGCCCGAAGAACGCAATGATCTGGTACAGGCTTACTATCGCCGCCTCACCGGCAAAGACGAAATCGCCCGCATGTCCGCAGCCAAGGCCTGGTCGGTGTGGGAAGGGCGCTGCGCCACGCTGAACCCAAACAAAAATATCGTCGAATATTTCGCCAATCCCTACACCGCGTTGAGTCTGGCGCGAATTGAATGCCACTATTTTGTCAACGACAGCTTCCTTGTCCCCGGTCAAATTTTGCGCGATGCGCCGCGTTTGAAAGACATTCCCGGGGTCATTGTGCATGGCCGTTACGACACCGTGTGCCCGGTTACCAACGCGTGGGAATTACACAAAGCCTGGCCGCAATCCGAGTTGCGTATTATTTCCGCCGCAGGACATTCCGCCTTCGAGCCCGGTATCGCCGATGCGCTGTTGCAAGCCGCCGATGCAATGGGCGCCCGCTTTAAAACCTGAGCAAACGGCAGTTGGCCGCCGCAAGGCGGGAGCAATCATGGAGACATGACATGGCGCTTTACGCCATCGGCGACATTCAAGGCTGTTACGACGAATTGCAACGGCTGCTGGAAAAGCTGCGCTTCGATGCGCGCGCCGATCAACTCTGGTTGGTCGGTGATCTGGTCAATCGCGGCCCCAAGTCGCTGGAAGTACTGCGCTTCGTCAAGTCACTGGGCGACCGCGCGATCACCGTGCTGGGAAATCACGACTTGCATTTACTGGCCATAAGCGCCGGTATCGAGCGCGCCAAGCCCGACGATACGCTGGGCTCGATTCAACAGGCGCCAGATCGTGATGAATTACTGGCTTGGCTGCGGCAACGTCCGCTGTTACACCACGATGCTGCACACGGTTACGCCATGTTGCATGCCGGGCTGCCGCCGCAGTGGGATTTTCCGCAAGCGCAACGCTGCGCGAGCGAAGTTGAAACCATGTTACGCAGCGCGGATCACAAAGAATTTTT
>JANOOV010000196.1:0-3345 GCA_031421535.1 Gammaproteobacteria bacterium | reverse complement strand
TCGGGGTTGAAGTGGGTTTCCGGCTCATCAAGCAGGAACAGGCTATTGGTGTTTCTGAATAGCAGACTGAGCCCAAGGCTGTGCATGAGCTGGTGCTCGCCATCGGACAGGCTTTTAAGCAGTACAGGTTCTTCAATTCCGGTTTTCTTCAATAAAAAATGTTTGATACGCACAATGCGTTGATCGGAAGCCAATAACGGAATCATCTCGCCAACATAAAGGCTGTCTGACTGGTACACATCGGCCTTCAGACTGTCGCTGACAGAATAAAGATTTAGATTGAGCAACACTTGTAGCGCTTGAAACAACGCGACAGGCGAGTTATCGAAGTTTTCTTTGAACGCCTGTTTTGTCGCGTGATTTACGAAATAATCGAGATAAAGCGTGTCGGTCGCATCATCCACGAAGGAACAGGTGGCGCAACGTTTCAATCGACTTACAAGCCTGTCGGATCTGTCGTCTGTTAAGCGACAATTAACCTGTCCGGTTGGTGACAATTAGGGAGTCCGGTTGATCTGTTAAGGTTCAGGCATTTAAGTTTTGAAGGAAACGCGAATGCCGGGGAAAAGGATCACAGATCAACAATTGAGGTTATATATGTCAGAACGTAACACGGGTCATTGTCAAAACGGTGCGGCGGCGAAAGCCGGGATATCCGAGCGTAGCGGGAGAAGGATTGATCATGGGGAACGAACGATCCAAGCCAAAGAGAGGCGTTGTTGGCGCACCCGTGAAGACCCATTGTTGGCGGTATGGGAACAGGTGGTGCGGTTGCTGGAGGACAATCCGGCCTTGCTGCCGATCACGATTTATGACTATCTGTGCGAACAGGACGGGGCTATTATCGACACCCGCTTCAAGCGCACCCTGCAACGTCGAATCAAGCACTGGAAAGCCACCCAAGGACCGGCGAAAGAAGTGATTTCCCGCCAAAGCAAGCAACCGGCACGCTTAGGCCTGTCGGATTTCACTGAACTCAAAGGCATCACGATCACGATTGCCGGGGAAGCCTTACTACATCGGCTGTATCATTATCGGCTGGCTTATAGCGGTTGGAGCTACGTGAAAGTCATTTTAGGCGGAGAAAGCTTCACCGCACTGTCCACCGGGTTGCAAGAAGCCTTGTGGCGCAGTGGCGGTGCGCCCGAGGAGCACCGTACCGACAGTTTAAGCGCGGCCTATCACAACCTGGCCGAGCAAGAACAACTGACGGTCCGCTACGAAGGGTTATGCCGTCACTACGGCATGAGGGGCAGCCGCAACAATCCGGGGCAAAGCCATGAGAACGGGGCGATCGAATCTCCCCATGGACATTTCAAAAGACGGCTTCAACAAACCTTAATGCTGCGAGGCAACCATGACTTTGACAGCCTCCAAGCGTATCAAGGACTCATTGATGCCCTGATTGCTAAGTATAACCGTCAATGCGAATCGCGTTTTAAGGAAGAGCAAGGGTTATTAAACCCCTTACCCAAAAGGCGAACCCACGACTATGCCGAGCTATACCTGATTGTCACCTCCAGCAGTACCATCGACATCAAACGTGTGACCTATTCGGTGCCCTCGCAACTGATTGGAGAAAAAATATGCGTACATTTGTACGATGATCATCTGGATCTGTACTGCGGTCATCAGGAAGTGTATCGTACCGTGCGAGTGTACGCGCCGAAAAGCCATCGTGGTCGCTGTATTAACTACCGTCATGTGATTCATTCATTGGTACGCAAACCCCAGGCGTTTCGCTATTCACAACTGCGCGATGATTTGTTACCCAATGAAGACTACCGGTTGATTTGGACCTATGTAGATCGTGCGTTGCAACCACGGGAAGCCTGTCGCTATATCGTGAAGCTGTTGCATTGTGCGGCGCAGTACGCCTGCGAGCAAGCGCTAGGAAGGTATGTATGGCGGCAAATACAACAAGGCCATCTGCCCACTGAAACCGATTACCGAGCTCGGTATGTGCCCTCATCCTGCGTTTATCCGCCGATTGCATCGCGACAGCACGACTTGGCAGGCTATGATCAGTTACTCGACACCAGAGCGGAGGTGATGCATGTCTAGTATCGCCTCACTGCCGGTGTTGCTCAAAGAGCTCAAACTTGCCGGAATGACCAAAGTGTGGCAAACGCTGGCCAAAACAGCCGTTGAGGAACATTGGTTACCCCAAGATTACCTGGCGAGCTTGTGCGAACAAGAAGCGGCGGATCGTTACCATAAGCGGGTGTTGCGCCACACCCATGAAGCGCAACTGCCGCTAGGCAAAACGCTCAGCAGCTTTGATTTTGACGCCATCAAGTCGGTGAAGAAAACACAGATGACCGCGTTGATGGTGGATACTCAATGGGTGCAACGGGGAGAAAATGTATTGCTGTTTGGACCCAGTGGTGTCGGCAAGACCCATCTTGCCGCGGCCATCGGTTATGCCCTGATCGAAAAAGGGTTGCGGGTGAGATTCAGCACAGCCACGGCCTTGGTGCAAATGCTGCAAAAAGCACGCGCTGAACTCGGGCTCATGGAGGCACTGACACGCCTGGATAAATACGTGGTCTTGATCATTGATGACATCGGGTATGTGAAAAAAAATGAGATGGAAACCCAAGTGCTGTTCGAGCTCATCGCTCACCGTTATGAATCAGGTTCTTTGATCATCACCTCCAACCAAGCCTTCAGCGATTGGGATCAAATCTTCAACGATAACATGATGACCGTGGCAGCCATCGATCGTTTGGTGCATCACGCTTGCATCATCCAATGTCAGGAAGAAAGTTACCGCAAAAAACAATCACTACAAGGGAGGAGTAAAAAGTAGTCCCATCGGCAAAAATGCCGCTGCGCTGCTCAACCAGGTCACCGGACAGGATAATTGACGCCAACCGGACAAAGTAATTGACGCGAGACAGACGGGACACGTTTGCTTGTAACCTCTGGCAATAGTGGTAGCAACATCTTCATTAGCGAGTAGCCGTAGACATTCATTGAAAGAAGGTGGAGTGTGCCACCTTCTTTTGCCAATTGTCGGTTCTGCGGTTGTTTGAGAGTCAGGGTAGTGTGCGCTACGCTTGCTGGAAACGTGATGCGCTTACCGTTACCGTTGTTGATTTCAAAATAGTTTCTCAATCCCTTATTTTGGTCGTGTTGCCAGAAAAACCTATTGACGTTGCAAGGGGGGTATGAATAGGGTATATTTGTCAAGGTGCATTCGCTAAAATTCCGGCGCTATGCCTAATACACCCGGTAACAGATTGAATTTATTTAAATAATTTTCCAATTGTAAGAACCAGTGAAAGAAGATGAGGTATCACATGGCACAGTATAAAAGTGGGTTCTTGCAGGGAATGTGTG
>JANOOV010000195.1:0-5325 GCA_031421535.1 Gammaproteobacteria bacterium | reverse complement strand
CTGGTAAGAATAAGGACGGTGTAATTTTTCAACGCACCGCTTCGATCACGATACCCAGCTTGGACTTTAATTTCAGCCATTCCCGATCCGCCGTGAGTACCGGCAATTCGAGCACTATCCCGACGGCAAGGCAGGCGCGGTCACCCAATGACAAGCCTAGTGAACGGGTGAGCGCACGCAGCCGCCCGGCCTCGAACGCCATCGCTTGATCGAAGGCAATCACGCGTAACCCAAGGGTTTCTACCGCTACTTGCGCAGCGTCATTCGGGATGCCTGCATCCTGTAACTTTCCGACGACCTCAGCCAGATTCACTGCGCAGATGGCGGCATTCGCAATGGTCGCCGCGACTTTCTTTTCTCCTGGCTCGCGATGCAGCAAGGCCAGCAGCGCGGAGGCATCCAGCAAGTATTCACTCATTTTCCGCGTCCCGGCGCCGCTCCGCGATCAGCTCCTGCGCGAGATTGCGCTTGCCGCCCGCATAACGCTTTACCAACTCCTGCGCCGCATGCACCGCTTGTCGGGCAGTCAAAATCTCCAAATGGCCGTCACGATAACGCAGCACTAACTCGTCGCCCACCGCAACGCCCATCTGGCGACGCAGACCGGCTGGAATCACCACACGCCCGCCCTTGCCAAGCTTTACTGAATTGTCCATTGCGCCACCTCGCAGCTACTTTGGCCGATGCTGGATAAAATGGCATCTCACATAAAACATGTCAATTCTTGATTTGAATGGCGCGGGATGTGCCATGCGCGGACTCTGGCGGTACTTAGGGCAAACGGCCCGCATCGACCATGCTCTTCATCAAGCTCGGCGGCACGATCCAGGAAACGATGTCGTCGAACTCGCCGCCCGGTGCACCGATCATCGTGGGTGGGTGGCTGATGAATGTTGTTGCCATATCGCCCGGACACATCGCGTTCTGGATCTCTTCCGATGGAGGGGGTGGCGGTGGCGGCGGCGGTGGGGGCAGTGCTGGACAGGGCATTTGTATTCCGGTCGGCAGAAACGCTCCATTACCGTTTTTGCCATGCGATACGATCACAGCGGGAATCGTCGCCGCAAGTGTAACGTTTCCTAGTAAGGGTCCATTTGTAATCAACATGTCGCCGTCGCTGCATAATGCAAACGAGGCGTTGGTTGGCAGCGCTGCACAGGCAACAGTGTTATCCGTAATCCTGTCGGTATAAAAATTTGTTACGCGATAAGTAAAGCGTCGCCCCCATGCGTCGAGTTCACTTACACCCAGCGTTGCCCATGGCACAACACCGTACTCGTTCCCCGCCCCTCCACAGGCTGGAGACCCGGCAGCAGGTAGCTGCACGCGTTCCAACCCTGCGCCGACAGTACCGGCGGGAGTCGCGCGGTTCGCCGGACATGGCAAGCGGCCGTTCGTCATCGCAAACCCGATGATGGCCTCGTTGATTTCTTTCAACGCCTTTTCAGTTTCCGTGCGCCGCTGCACTTCAACCTGCGTCGCTAAAGGCATCAACAATCCACCGAGCAACAAGCCGACGATGACCAGCACGATGGCGATTTCGATGAGGGTGAAGCCGTTTGTGGTTCGCGGCATGGCGGTTGGCCTCGGCATAAGTTACGGGGAAACAATTACGGTTTGATCGTTGAAAGTATTTGTCAAGGGCTGGCCCACGCCGGCAAAAGCAGCCGGAACGACACCGTTAGGGTTTTCGAGGTAGTTGCCCGGAAGCGATGACGGGCGCGCTTGGCCCGCCAGCCGAGATCCAGCCGATATCACTACAGCGTTTACTCCGCCATTGCCCCCGACCGTAAGGAAAGGCGGAACCGGCGGATTAACGGCGTAGTAGATGTAATGTTTCCAGCCGCTGGTGAGGAACCAATCAGGAAGTCCGGCAAGTAGCTGCATCGGCGAGCACCCACCGACTATCCCACCGACGATCCCTTGCGCCTGCATGATGTTGCTGCATGACATTGTTGGCCCTGGAATCGGCGAGATGGTCGTGCAATTCGGCGCGGTAGCACTGGAAAAACCGGCAGCTACTGAAGCTGGCAAAGTATAGGCAACAGTAAAGGGGGTAGGCACCATTGTGTTGTGTGCAGCACAGGTCCCTTCTGCATTGCACTGAAAAGTGCCTGTTGGACCTGAGCAACTTCCTGCACCAGTGCAACTACATGATGTTACCGTGGGTGTGATGGAACATAGCCCGGTAGCAGGTGGTGTATAGCTTCCGGATGCTGTGTAGGTTATCGACGTAGGTGCAATAGGATCAAAAAGGCAATCACAGCTTATGTCGTTTCCAATTCTTCTGCATTCACACGATCTTAGTGGCAAGAAGCCTTCAGTGCTGCCAACAGTGCAACTGTCACCTATATAGCCAATCGCAGCGGCGGAAGGAAATGGAACTACACCATTGAGAGCTTGCCGCACCTCCCGCGCCACACGTTGCTCAATCAGCGGCATCAGCTCGTCGATGGTGACATACAGTAACCGGTCGTTGAAGGTTGATGCTGTTGCCGACGGCCACGGCTCGGACATTACAAAATCCTCGCACATGCCGGACGCACAAGGTGGCCCGATATCTAACGCTCCGTCGAAGTCTGCGTTGGAAACTGCACCGATGGCTTCGAGAAACTGGGTCGGCATCGGTGGTAGGGTTGGCGGCGATGGAACGAAACGATTTTGCCCAGGCAGCGCCGGACCCGGCGCAATTAATACAAAAGCGACCCGACTACTAATCGGGTTGCCGTTTTGATCGCGCACCACCAGCCAAGGAAACGGCGGCGGATTGTCCATAATGCCCGGATTGATAACCGGCGCGACGCCAAGCGCCGACACCATGTTTCTGCTGACCGCGTACCACAATACTTCTCCGGCACCGTCAACAACATCCAGTCCCAGTGCCGTCCACGGGGCGACACAGGGCGACTCCAACCCAATGCGAGGAATTTTCCCAAGTAGTAAGCCCGCCGAAGGGAGCGTTACCACCAACGGGCAGTCACTCATACCGTCGTACTGACCATCATTGCGCCGATCCGGATACGGAAGCATTCCAGGTGTTGTCGCATTCCCCGTTGCATCCCCGTACCCCACCGCCCACCCAATCAACGCCTCCTTTGCCTTTGCCAACGCCTCGCTTGTTTGCCTGTCCGCCTCGATCCGCCCGCTCCCCCGATTCAACTGGCTCACCAGCAAATACGCCCCGCCGGTGATCAGGATGACCAGCATCACCAGCAGCGCCGCGCCGTGCTGGCGGGTTCGGGTCAGGGCTTGGCAGTTTGCGGTTCGCATATCAGGTGCAGGTCGCCTTCGGGAGTTTTGCTGCTGCGGCATAGGCCACTGCCGGGCGGTTTTTTACTGGAAGTACCTTCGTAGGTTTCGCGGATGTTTCCGGTTTCGGGGTCGAACTCCTGGCCGGGTTTCAGGCTGATGTATTTTCCATCGGTGCCAAGCGTGACTTCAACCTGGCCTGAACTGACGCCGGTGGCTTTGACTTTCTTGTCGCCGCCGTGGTTGATCCATGTGGTGTTTTTTCCACGGCTGTTGACGATCAATCCGCCAACCTTGACTTTTTTCGGCGGCGCATCCTTTGCATCTTCGTCCGCTGCTGCTTCCGGCGCTGCCGCCGTCGCGACGGCGCCCGGCTTGAGCGACAGGCGGTCGAGCGCGGCGCGTTGCGCGGGAGTGGTGAACAGGGTGCCCAGCCCGTCTGCGGCGTCGGCGCCGACCGGCAGCGTCGCCAAAAGAATTGTCAGAATGCAGGTGCGCGTCATGACGCCGCCGCCGGTGGCTGGATGGTGTGCCAGATCAATTTGCATTGCGCGGAAACATTTGCCGTGGCGCTGCTGGTGGTGACCTCGGGTTGCACACGGTCGATCGAGCACGATTTCAAATTGAAAATCCCGGCGTTCTGGGTGCTGATGTCCTGCAATAACGCCAGCAGATTACCCTCATGCAACAGGTCGAGGCGCAAGATCATTTCGCTGCCCTGCAATTGAAACTCCCCGGTATTGACGTTTTGATCGACAGCGGCCACGGCGCGCGGCAGCACCTCGTAGCTCAACCCCAGCACGCGATGTTTGGCCGCCATGCCGTGCAGCAGATCAATCCAGTCCAAACGGTTTTCGTCACCCACAAAACCGTTGGTTTGCAGTTGGCGGTATTGCGGCCAATAGCGTTCAATGAGCTGGCGCTCCTGAATGGCCGCGACATAACGGTCCCGAATCTGGTTCAGCGCTGCCTGGTATTGACTGTTCTCTTCCGACAGCGCGCTCACGTAATAATAAGTGGCGCCCACGGTCGCGGCGCTGGCGCTGACGGCCATGCCCACTCCGATCAATGCGCCACGTAACACCGGCCATTCGACGTCAGCGAGTTTCATCACGCTTCACCTTCAGCACCGCTTGCAGGATAAACGCTGCCGTGTGGCCCTGTTCCTGCGCTCCGGTCTTGCCCTGCAACAACACGGCCGGGTCGGTATTCAGTGGAAATTCCACCGCGCGCACCTGGGTAAGCGCAGCATTTTTTTTCAGCGTCGCCACCAGCCGGTTCACCTGCTCAAAGGCTTTGCGGTAATCGCCGTCGAATGCGCGCAGATTGGCTTTGACTTGCGCCACTTGATAGAGATCGTTGGTCGCCGGTGCTGCGCCGGTCGCAGTGGTGTCTGCCGCCGCCCGTGGTGCGGCAACCGCCGTGGCGGCGAACGTCACCGAGGCCGGGTCGGCGGTGGCCACCCACTCGACAGATTGCACATCCACCTGCGGAAACTCACGCAAGCCCGCGCTCAACGCGTACAGCATCGGTTGCGGCAAGGTGCTTTGATTTGTCAGGTGGCGGGCCAGCTCGACGCCGGTACGCAGATTTTGCGGGCTCACCGGCGTCTTGGGTAACTCCTCCATCACGTGGTCGTAGCGCTGCTGGATGTCGCCGGAGATGCGTCCGGCGCTGCTGTTAAATTCCTGCATCAAGCGCGCATCGATCAGGTTCATGCCGGTCCATGCCAGCGCGGTCAATAACAGCATCGCACTGGCGCCATGCAAGGCGACGCGCGCATGCCGGTAGACGGCATAACGACGTTCCACCGGCATGGAGTAATCACGCGGCGGCGTACGACCTTTGAGCAGATGCAAAAACAACGTGTCGCAAAATAACGCGGCGGCGGTGTCACCGCCAAACCCAGCCTGCAACCCGCCCAATTCGTGAAAGCGGAATTGTAACGTGGTGGTGTCGCGACACGTCTCGCGCAGCGCGGTAAGCTCCGCCCCGGTGCTGACGCAATGCACCACCAGCATGTCGTCGCGGCCCAACAGCTTTAAGCGCGTGAGGTAACGCTGCGACTTATCGACT
>JANOOV010000194.1:0-1928 GCA_031421535.1 Gammaproteobacteria bacterium | reverse complement strand
T
Source organism: Gammaproteobacteria bacterium (assembly GCA_031421535.1). GTDB lineage: Bacteria > Pseudomonadota > Gammaproteobacteria > SG8-11 > SG8-11 > UBA6921. The sequence goes on along the minus strand of JANOOV010000194.1, from coordinate 1,927 downwards.
GATCGAAACGTCATGCTGCGCCACCTGGCCGATCCGCCCGGCGTACTGTTGTTCAGGATGAGCTTCAAAACGCCGGATGATTTCCTGGCAGATGTCGGATGTGAGCGCGTGTTCGATTTCGTAAATGAAGCTGTGCGGTTGAACTTCACGCAGTGTGTACGGCGGCACCAGCGTGTTGATCGGTGGGGGTGTTGGGGTCATGGCTGTTCTCCGTTAGGGCGTGATTATAAAACGCCCGCGCCCCGCCCTTGGTAATAGTGTTCTATCTCGTTGGGAATAGCCGCGAAGCAATTACAAATTCATGGCGGTGAGCTAATATCACTGCATCCAAATTTACCTGATTTCACTCAACAGGAGCCTGACGATGAACAGCGTGTACTACCAGACCATCGACAAAATGGAAAAAGCCAAGGTGGCGCGTGACTACCTTGTGGGTTGGGCCTCGGGCTTTCTGCACAACCCGAAAGTTGAAGAGCAGCGCGCCAATGAAGCGTATGACGCAGGTTACGAAGACGGCACCAGCAAAAAGACCGACGGCTACACTGCCTGGGTCGGCAAATAATCCAACGGCGTTGATAGGTATTTTATAAAGCTCCTCCTTGTATTCATAAGGAGGGGTGGTTTGCCGTACTCCTGAAAATCAATGATGTCGCGCGTGCGGGATGCTCCCTATAATGGCCCGGCCTGTTCAACACGCTGTGGAGCCGACATTGGTGCAACTACCTCCGAGTAATCAACGTAACATTCCTTTCGTCAGCCACGTCAGTCGCGGCTTGCGCGAAGCCGCGTTCATCGCCTGCAGCCTGTTGGCGCTGTATTTGTTTCTCACGCTGGTCAGTTATACGCCGTCTGATCCGGCCTGGTCGCACAGCCATACGGTTGCAAAAATCTACAACCTCGGCGGTGTCGCGGGCGCGTGGTTCGCGGATATTTTCTTTTACCTGTTCGGTTATCTGGCCTACCTGTTCCCGGTGATGATTGCGTTTAGCGGCGTGTTGCTGTTGCGCGGGCGTCACGCCGAAACGCCGACCCCGGCCACGCACATCGTCGCGCGCGCCGCCGGATTTGTGCTCACCATGCTCGGCGGTACCGGGCTTGCAGAGTTGCACTTCTCGGGCTTTGACTTGCCTGCGGACAGCGGCGGAATTTTAGGTAGCGGCGTCGGTCAGGGCTTCGAGGCGGGCTTAAGCTTTCTTGGCGCCACCTTATTACTGCTCACGCTGTTTCTCACCGGCGTGACCTTGTTTACGCATTTCTCGTGGCTGTGGGTGATGGACGCGTTGGGGCGCCTGAGCTTGAAATTCGTTGAGGGATGTAAAGCCAGCATGTTCCGCATGCGCGACGCGTGGGTTGGGCGCCGCGCACGGGTCGAGCGCAAAGAGGTGGTGCAAGAAGACATCAAGAAAAATAAAAAACGCCTGCCGCCCAAAATCGAGCCGGTTGCGAAAAAAGTTGAGATCAGCGACCGCGCCGAACGTGAAAAACAAATTCCACTGTTCGCCACCCCGTCTAACGCTGCGTTGCCGCCATTGTCCTTGCTTGATCCGGCCACACCGTCGAAGAACGTGATCGCCAAGGCGTCGTTGGAGGCGGTATCGCGCCAGGTGGAACTCAAGCTGGCGGATTTCGGCGTGGAGGCCGAAGTCGTCGAAGTGCATCCCGGCCCGGTGATTACCCGTTACGAGATGCAACCGGCGCCCGGTGTGAAGGCCAGCCAGTTCAGTAATTTATCTAAAGACCTGGCGCGTTCGTTGTTGGTAAAAAGCGTGCGGGTGGTGGAAGTTATTCCCGGCAAATCCACCGTCGGACTGGAAATTCCCAACGAGCATCGCGAAATTGTCCGCTTGAGCGAAGTGCTTGGTTCTTCGGCTTACGACGAATGCAAATCGCCGCTGACGCTGGCCTTGGGTAAAGACATCGGCGGCAA
>JANOOV010000193.1:0-1657 GCA_031421535.1 Gammaproteobacteria bacterium | reverse complement strand
GCGATTCGCTTGCGCATGAGTTCAACCCGCAAACCCAAACCCCCGGACAAGGGCGCGCCGCCCGAACACAAGCCCTCGCGCAAGGTGGCGTTGGAAGAGGTGATGCGCTCGCTGCAGGACTTGGTGAGCAACGAACTGTCGATAGAAGCGCCGCCGTCCGCCGAGCTGCCGAAACGAAGAAGGTCAGTAGATAAAACCACTGCTGAAACCAACTCAGGAACAACAGCAGACACTCAAGCCAAAGAAGTGGTCCAGGAGGTTGAGTCCATCACCCTGGAAGGCCTGCCAGATATCTCCGCCGAAATTCCCGCAGCGCCGGAAGTTCAGGCGTCATCGACTCAAAATCCTGGCCCAAAAGACAAGGCCGCTAAAACAAAAACCGACCCGAGCGGAATTCAACAGGAGCTGCCCTATCTGGATGCGTTGCCAGAGCTACCAGCCGAGAGCCCCATCGCGTCAGTAGTCGATACCGAACAACCGGGGGCGTTGCTACCGGATGCCGAACCTCCAGGCCCGTCCAGCATCTTGGATTTCCCTGCGCCTGCCATCCCCGACGAAACAGCACCGGCGATGCCAGCGGCAGACGCCATCATCCCAGAAAACTGGGATGACATTCCGGTTCTGGAAGAAGCCGTGGACATGGCGGATATCAACGACAGCGACGAGGGCCCCGTGAGCGGCGCTATGCTCCCGCACGCCGGTGACGCGCGCCGTCTCGCCATCCAGGTGGCGGCACGGCTAAATGTGGAATTGCGCAAGTCCGGCCAGCCCGGCTTGAGTAGCGAAATCATTACCCGCTTGGCGCGCATGCTCCAAGAAGCGCTGGCGAAGGGCACAGCAAACGTGGAAAATACGAAAAAGCACTGATTCCAGCCGTCGTCGCACAGCCTGCGACCCGCTCATTCAAACTAAAGACCACCCCATGGCATCACCGAACGACTGTCCCGCGCCGCTGGACAAGGCCTACGATCCGCACGCGATCGAACAACGTCTCTATCAAACCTGGGAGCGCGCCGGTTACTTTCAACCGTCCGGCAGCGGTGCGCCCTTTTGTATCATGATCCCGCCCCCCACCGTCACCGGCAGCCTGCACATGGGCCATGCGTTCAACAACACCGTCATGGACACGCTCACGCGCTGGCATCGCATGCGTGGCGACAACAGCCTGTGGCAACCCGGCACCGATCATGCCGGCATCGCTACCCAAATGGTGGTCGAGCGCCAGCTCAACGCCGAGAAAAAAACCCGCCACGACCTCGGGCGCGAAAAATTTATCGAGCACGTCTGGACCTGGAAGGCCGAATCTGGCGGCAACATCACCCGCCAACTGCGACGCATGGGCGCCGCGCTCGATTGGTCGCGCGAACGCTTCACACTAGACCCGGAAATGTCCAAGGCCGTGACCGAAGTCTTCGTGCGTCTGCACGACGAAGGCTTGATCTATCGCGGCAAACGCCTCGTGAACTGGGACCCAGTGTTGCATACCGCTGTGTCCGACCTGGAAGTGGTGTCGGAAGAAGAACAAGGATCGATGTGGCATATCCGTTATCCGATAGTGAAGGAGGATTTATTCACTACCAAGGAATTTCTGGTGGTCGCAACCACGCGCCCCGAGACCATGCTCGGCGATAGCGCGGTAGCGGTGAACCCGGACGAC
>JANOOV010000192.1:0-12281 GCA_031421535.1 Gammaproteobacteria bacterium | reverse complement strand
GGTACTGATGCCGAACAACCCCGGCGCGGGTGGCGTGTCGCGCAAAATTTCCGGCGATGAACGCAGCGACGCGCGCGAAGCCTTAAGCGGCCTGACCCTGCCGGAAGACATGGGCGTGATTATCCGTACTGCGGGCATGGGCAAGGGCACCGAAGAGTTGCAGTGGGATTTCGACTATCTGATGCACCTGTGGACCGCCATCGACACCGCCAATAAAGAGCGTGCCGCACCGTGCCTGATCTACCAGGAAAGCAACATCATCATCCGCGCGATTCGCGATTACCTGCGCAAAGACATAGCCTAAATCCTCATCGATTCGCCGGAAGTCTACGAACAGGCGACCGACTTCATGCGCATGGTCATGCCGCAGAACCTGCACAAACTCAAACAGTACCAGGACACAGTACCGCTGTTCTCGCGTTACCAGATCGAAAGCCAAATCGAGTCCGCGTTCGGGCGCGACGTGCGCTTGCCCTCGGGCGGCGCCATCGTTATTGACCGCACTGAAGCGTTGACCAGCGTCGACGTGAACTCAGCGCAAGCCACCCGCGGCGGCGACATTGAAGAAACCGCGCTGAACACCAACCTCGAAGCGGCCGACGAAATCGCCCGCCAGCTACGCTTCGCGACCTGGGCGGCTTGCTGGTGGTGGACTTCATCGACATGACCTCGCCACGCAATCAACGCGAAGTTGAAAACCGCTTCCGCGACGCACTCGCCGTAGATCGCGCCCGGGTGCAGATCGGACGCATTTCGCGCTTCGGCTTGCTGGAGCTGTCGCGTCAACGCTTGCGACCCAGCCTTGCCGAAGCCAGCCAGATCGTGTGCCCGCGTTGCAAGGGCCAAGGTACTGTGCGTACGGCGGAATCCATGGCCTTGTCGATCCTGCGCATCATCGAAGAAGAAACCATGAAAGACGGCACCGGCAAGATCATCGCGCAACTGCCGGTCGATGTGGCGACGTTCCTGCTCAACGAAAAACGCGCCATCCTCAATGCGATCGAGAAGCGGCAAAAAGTCGGGATCATTCTGATTCCGAATGCGTCGTACCACTCGCCGCACTACGACATTCAGCGCGTGCGTGCCAGTGACACGGACAACGTCACAGGTTCCAGTTACCGTCTCGCGACCAAGATCGAAGAACCGCTGCAGCAAATTGTCGACAAGCCCAAACTCACACGCGAAGAGCCTGCGGTCAAAGCCGTGGTGCCAAACACACCCGCGCCGCCGTCCGTATCGGTACCTGCCTCGGTCGAAGCGAAAACCGAATCGGGTGGATTGATCAAGCGCCTGTGGGCAACGTTGACGGGTTCAAATAGTAAAGCTCCGGAACCACCTGCGATCGAGGGCGAGGCAAAACCCGCTGCGCCGCGCGAATCGCGGCCGCAGCACAACCGCAACAATAATCGTGATCGCGGTGGTGGACGGAACGGCCGACCGCAAGAACGTCGTCCGGAGGGCCAGCGCGGACGTCACGGTCAGGGCCGCCCGGGTGGCGAGCGTCGCCCGGAACGCGCGCCGAATCCGAACGCGGCACCAACGAATACCAGCGCTGCGCCGGTAACGGCAGCTCCAGCGCCGCAGCCTGAGCCGCGTCCTGAATATGTTGAACCCGTGCGGGAAACACCCCCGACACCGACACCCGTCGCTGCGCCGATGGAACCGTCGGTAACTACAACGCCCGACAACACCCAGCGCCCACCGCGACGCGAAGGCGAACGCCCGCAGGGCTCACGCCGTGGCCGCCGTGGCGGCCGTCGCCGTGGCCGTGAGCAAGCCAGCGACCGCGCACGCGGCGTGCAACAGGCAGGCGACGGGGCACCCGAAAACAGTCAAGCCGAGGCTCCCATGGGGGTCGCGCACGACACTAACTCTGCTCCCACGTCGCCCGCTCCGGAAACACACGTGACGCCAGCGCCCATACACACGGCGACACCGATCAGTAACGGCCAGGAATCACGCCCCGCCGAGAGTGTTACTCACAAAGAGTAATTCCCCGTTGTTCAGTAGAAAAAAGGACGGCGTTTCGCCGTCCTTTTTTACTTATGGGCGTTTCTATAAATTCAGAGTTCGCCCAAATGCACGGTGCGGAAAAAATAATGATGAAACCCGGATTTATAGAAGTGCCCTTAGACCACAACAGTAAATTTTCTGGAGATCACCAGCGTTTATTTTCCTGACACTATTGTGGACCCCAACTTTCGGACCGCTAATTAAAAGTCAACGTCGTAGCCAAAGTAGAGAGTGGTGCGGGATGCATCGGCGTTACTGTCACCGGAATAGCGGTCAATATCATAGCCAATCTCGACTTCAAAGCTCACTTGCTTCTTCCATCGGTAATCCAGCTTCAGCGCCGCAGACGGATGAATCACTTGACTGTTATTAATAGCGTTTTGTGTACGGTCAAGCTGGATGCGCGGCCCGATGTACCAGTGCTCGCCATAGGGAAAACGACTGCGTAAAAACAACGCGGCATAGGAACGATCTTCCCCTTTGGAAAAACTTCCGCCGAAAAAATGCAGGTCGCGCTCGACGAAATAATTGCTGGTAATGTACTGCACCGAATACGTATTCTCGGGGCCATATTTGGGTTGTGCCGGAATAGGGTCAGCGGCTTTCAAGGACACAATCTCCGGTTTGCCATCGATACTTGATCGGGTCCAGTCGGCATTGATCTGATTGTTTTGGTCAACATCGTACACCACACTGACGGTCAGCAGGCGCGACAGCGACGATACACGGCGGGCTTTATCGCGCATTGCACTCTCGCCCGCCACCGCTTGTAAAGCCTTAAATTCTGAAAATTCCGACTGCAACGCATTGCTGGTAAACAGCAGCGGTGATTGCCGCAGGTTGTAATTCACATCAACGCGTGTTTGGTCGGCGACCTTCCAGCCCGCGCGCAAAAACACCAGATTGAGCAACTGATAAGAAACATCATAATCCACCGACGCAAATGCCGAATAAACCTTGTCGGCGTAACGTACGTCGCCGCCCACGGCGCGCCGATCAAGGACGCCCTCAATCTCTTGCTGGATGTAGTACCCGTTGCCGTTCCAGTTTTCAACAAACGATGCAGCAGAAAGCGCGGCGCTGTAAAAAATGCGCTTGCCGATGTCGCTACTGGATGAAAATGCCACCGGCTTGCCGAACGTCGCGGTCAGTTCGTATTTCGGGAGGAATTCGTAACTGGCTAACACACCATCGAATCGGCCGAAAATTCCGCCTTTATTACTGGACTGACGCCCGAGCACCGCAGAAAATTTTTGCGGCCGGTTCTTGATATCGAAGTAGGCAGTATTGGGCTCGTATTCGTCTTCACCCCCTCCTTGCATGGGGTGCATGTGATGCCCGTTGAAAAATCCGCGCACATCGTATTCTTCGCCACGATAGCGGCCCGAAAAATTCAGAAACGAGGTCAATAAAGAGCGCTGAGTCGTTCCGTTCGCATCGGTTTTGGTAATGTCTTGATAATAGCGTTGTGAGAACCGTCCATAGGTGTCAATTTCCGCAGTTGTTTTAGCTTTAACTTCTTTTAATTTTTCGCGCGGCTCGACCTGCGCCAGCTCAATCGCAGCCAGCCGGTTTCTCACCCGTTCGGCACCCTCGCCAGCGGTGTAAAGACGCAAATACTCCTGATATTCGAGCTTGGCGCGCGCAATCTGGCCTTTCTTTTCGCGCGCAACGCCGATCAACTCCCTGGCGTCCTGGGAATACTTGTGATCGGGCAGTTGCAGTAATTTCCCAAGCAGTTGAATCGCGCGGCCAGGATCATCACGCGCCAGGGCTTGACGAACCTCCTCCATCATCCCATCCAGTTTTTGATCCGACGGCAGGGTCGATTCGCCTTCAGCGCCTGCTGTCATTCCTGCGGTATTTTTTTTAACGCTGACGATCACGGATTTTCCGCCCGGCCCCTCGGACAGGACATATTCCACGACGTGTCGAAACCGCAACGTCAGAAACGGACCGCCGGGTACACTGCCTTCGTAAATAACATTCAGCAGCGGCACGATGTCGTTTACCGGCGGCAGCATCGACTCGCGCCGCGCGCTTGCCGAATCTTTTATGCTCAAATCCACCGTCGCCTGCAATTGAATCTGCAAAATTTCACCCGCGTTGAGCGGAAAGTGGCGCACGTACTGGAGTGGCTGCGTGAAATCAATCTGCAATTCGACGGCAGTTGCTTTCTCGGTAATTTGAATCCCCTGGAGTATTAATTTTTCAGCCACGCTGGCTGCGTTTACAGATGAAATGCTCAACCCAGTCACGATGAGGGCCATCATGAGAACAACACCTGCGGCACGCGGGTTGCTTACCCACATTACGGCGACGCGTCCGATGCCGGCACGGGGAACACCACCATGAGCGTGTTCATGCCGGTGTCTTGACGAAGTTCAAACTCGGCGGCGCGCGTAAACAGAAATGTAATCAACGGACCCCCTTCGACATCACCTTCAAATGCAACGTTCACCAGGCCCACTTGTTTCGCCAGCTCCGGGCGCACCTTGCTCAACCCGAGCGATTCCCTCCACTGGGTTTTGCCCAGTGATATCAAGCGCAATTTCACCTGCAAAAATTCACCGTTGTGTTCCGGGAAATGATTTTCGTAACGCACCGGCACGATAAAATTAACCTGCACCACCACCGCGCCGTTTTCGGAAAAAGCCGTCACGTCCTCAATCACGCGGCTGGGCGCAATAATTAACGGCCACGCGTAATAAAACCCTAAGGCAACGACAATGATGGCGATGAGTGATTTCACTGGGTATCCCGTTGGTTAGTGTGAGGAGTGATCAACACTGTGGCGACGCTGCGTCCGCCGCTACGATGATAATGGGAGAAAAATTACCAAGCGATTATTTCCAGACCGAAGTGTTGTGGCACAGTCCGCAATTGTCACGCGCCGTCGCCGTAGTTCCGCCATGGCCAGTAACATGGTCATCCGCATGACAGGACGCACACACGCTATATTGCGGCCAAGGTTTCTTGGCGACCGCAGTGCCTGGTGCCGGAGCATGGCAATTCGCGCAAGTATCAAATGTATGGGCTTTATAACGTGTTCCCGCCGCGTGCGTGTAAATCACCGGGGCCCATGCCTTGACCGTATGGCACGCGCTGCACACTGCGGCTGTCACAAAGTGGCCCATCCCCTGGCCTGGCGCTCTGACCCCATCGTGACACGAGTTACATGACGGATTTCCAACGAATTCATTGTGGTCCACTCTCAGCGCGGGCGTCCAACGACCGGGTGGCCCGCTGGCATGGCAGGCGATGCAATTATTCGTGGTAAGGATGTGACTCGGCAACCTGAATGTGGCCACGTACGGAACTCCGCTGACGTGGCAGCTCACGCAGCTCATCGAAACCTGGCTGTGATCCACAATGATCACCCGCCACCCAGCACCGCTCGGGGGCGTGTCATGACAGTTGTCACACCGGTTGCTGCTGGTGATGTGCGTCGGTGATTTGAAGGTGTTCACACCCGGTGTCGTGCCGTTATGACAGCCCGCGCAAGAACCTGTGACATCAAAGTGACTGACTTTGGTTGAGGGCACCGGCTTCCACAGATTCGTCACATGACAGACTTCGCACCGGTTGGTGGTGGGCATATGCATCGGGTCCTTGCCATGCGTACTGATACCGTTATGACAACTCGCACATGGACTTGTGGTCGTGCTGTGATTCATTACCGCACGGATACCGAAAGCGACCGTAGCGCGATGGCAGGAATCGCATGGCGCGGACGTAGGCAGGTGATTGACCGGTTTGCCGCGCGCGATCACGTCGTTATGGCAGCCGGTGCATTGCTTGGGCGTGCCTTTAAATACGCCGCCGACATGGCAGTCCTCGCAAATCACGAACTGGTGTTGCCCACTCAGCGCGAACCCGGTGGTGAGATGATCGAATGCGAGCCGTTGATCGGGAAGCGTTGCGGCTTGCGCAGCGACGATGCAAAACAGTCCGGCGGCAACCGTCAGGCAGACACGCCATCGTGAACAGGCTCGGGTGAAAATACGCATTATTTCAGCTTCTTTTTCTTGAAAGACGATGTTACATGACATTTATCACACTGCGGCCCCAAGCTTCCGTTATGTACGTCATCGCTTTTGTGGCAGCTATGACACATCAGCGACAACTCGATCCGGTCTTTTATCCTGTCTTTATGGCACGCATGGCAGTCGATACCCTCGTGCTTGCCATCGAGCGGAAAATCCGCTTGCAGGTCATGGTCAAACTGCCAGGCCAGCCAGTCATAGGGCCCGTGGCACAAATCGCACTTGGCTCCTAACCGCTCTTTGTGTATGTCGTCTTTCTTGTGGCACGCGACGCATTTAACTTCAGCATCTTTGTACGAGTTCGAGGCATGGCACTCTTCACAGGTCACCAGCACGTGCGCGCCATGCAAAGGAAACTTGCTGATGCCGTGATCGAACACCACCTTGGTTTCCCAGCCGCGCTCATCATGACAACGTTCGCAGGTTTTGCCTTCCTGGCTGCGGTGCACGTCGTCGAAACGATGGCAGGAGAAACACGCGGTGCCGATCTTTTCTTCAAACAACGGGCCGCGATGGCAATCTTCGCAGACGATCTTTTTGTGATCGCCGCGCAGTTGAAAATCAGTGTCTTCATTGTGCTCGAACCGGGTGGGGGCCCAACCCTGAACGGTGTGGCATTTCTGGCAATCCTTGCCGTACTGACCTTTGTGCTTGTCGCCCGCCTCGTGACATGAATAACAGTCGGCCTTTAAGGGCTTCTCGTAAACATTGCCGCCGTGACAGTCTTTGCACGCCAACTTGCCGTGCACGTCCTTGAGCTCAAACTTGGTGTCTTTGTCGTGATTGAACTTCACCTTGAACCAGCCGCTCTCCACATGGCAGGCATCGCACTTCTTGCCGTGATTGCCAACATGGGTGTCGTCCATTTCATGGCAAAAATAGCAATTCGCCGGAGTGTTTGCATAACGCTCATTGGGATGGCAATCGGCGCAAACCACATCTTTGTGGCGCTCTTTAAGCTTGAAACTGGTTTTGTCATGGTCGAAGCGCGCGGTCTTCCAGGCCGCCTCGACATGGCAATTTTTGCACAGTGCGCCTAAGCGGGTTTTGTGCCGGTCGTCCTTGCGATGGCAGGCGATGCAATCTTTTTTGGCGTCGCTGAATTTTGAATTGGGCTTGTGGCATTGCGCGCACTCCACCTGTAAATGCCAGCCCTTGAGCACGAAATCGGTGTGCGCATGATCGAAGGATTCATGATCGAACGCGGAAAGGTTCCGGTCGCGACCTTTATGCTCGGCATGGCAGGTGCGGCACTCGCGCTCCTTGATGTCCTTGATCCGGCCATGCGACCCGGTTTTTTTTACGATGTTCTCGTTAATTCCTTTGTGACATTCCAGGCACAACTTGTTTTGCCGGTCGGCCTTGAAATTTTCGTGGCACTTGTCGCACTCTTTTTCATAACGCGCGTGCGCTTTCGACAGGCCGCCCGGTTTGAGCAGCGATTCAACCGTTTCTTTGGCGCCTGCAAATGTCGGCAAGGAAAGCATCTGACCGACAAAAAATAACAGCAGCGTGAGTCCGGGCCGAAGCTTCCCCATATCAATACATGTGAACAGCCACGACATGCGCAACCCCGGATAACACCAGGATGTAAAGCAGCGGCACATGCAACAGACGCCAGCGTCCGGCCAGCTTCTCAAAGGCCTGGAATTTGCCGATGTTTGCAGCGGCGGTGAGATGCTCGCGCAGCAGTTCACGCTCGCCGCTCAGACAGGCATTCAGATCCGCTGCCGACCAACCCTCAGCCTGCGCAAGATCGCTCATCACATGCGTCAATTCTTTATCGATACGACGATAGGCCGTGCCCGCCTGCATGCTCATGGTGAATACACGTTTGATGATGTCCTCAACTCCGCCCGGCGCACGCAGGGCATGGCCGGTAAATTCCTTGATGTGCGACTCCACCGGTTTTAGCGTCGGCACCTTGCTGCGCAGTACGCCAGCGGAAATATGCCGCTGCATGACTTTTAAATCATGCTCGTGCGTACGTAATCCGTAACTGGCCCGCGTGTAGATATAACGGCCGACGAATCCGCTGAATACCACGGTCAACATCGCAAACAGGGCGACGCCCCCGTTGATGGAGCGGATGTCGAATGAGGTGTGCAAAATAATCAGCACCGGCCCAACCACGCCCAGAATGAAATGCACGTAATACCAGTAACGGATGTCACCCACCCGATGCAGCGCGCGGATGCGCTTGCGCAGTGCGTACACCAGAATGATGAGCATCATGCTGCCGCCGACCAGCCCGTAGTTATAGGCGGACTGCGCATCACCGACGATGGAGTATTGCTCGTCCCAGCTAAACCACGCGGCGACAAGCACAAACACGATAAAAGCAAACGCCGACAAAGCGACGCGCGATTCCGCGCTCGAAAGTTGATTGCTGGCGTCAAATACCGATTCAACACTTGTATCGGTAACGGGTCTCCCGCCACGACGTGGAATCACAACGGATTCAGGCTTGGCGGGCGCAACCGTATCGGGCTGCGCAGACTCAAGCGTGTCAGAGTTAGCCGCCTGCCCTCGATGGGCCTCGGGAACCGTCACGTAGAAAGTTTTTAACTGTTTTAATCGCAGCGTCACGATGCACACCTCACAACAACTTACTTCACACTGTCCCTTAAGGTATTGCCCACCGAATACACTTCCAAACCAAGCACGTAATGGGCCTTAAATACACTCTGAACAATCCAATCATCGTGTTCCGTGTGGCGGGTCACAACCATTTAAGTGTTACACACTGTGAAATATATTGACCTGACACCGCCAGCAGCAGCGCATTGTATCGGCAAGCACCTACAGCCACCAGTGAAAGCCGGGAGCTTTGTAGCGAGCTAATAATCTGTCCGGATCCATGACCCACCCTGAAGGCGAGTCATCAGGCGGACGGACTGTTGCAGGATATTCGGGAGATGCGGTTCAACGAGGCCGTGGGGTAGAGGCCGGGTCGTTTAACGTGTACTAGTCGCGACTCGACTCTGACAGTTGCCGATTTTTCAGGCGGTATCTGTCAGGTCAAGTCTGAACTAATGCGCTTGAGGTTTTGGCGGATCGTTGAATCTGGTCGAGCGCTATCGAACTGTTATTTATCCGATGCCGCCTGATGATGCTCGCCACCTTCGAAGATTAACAGCGGCTTGGATTTCCCGTTAATCACATCCTGATCGACGATGACTTTGCTGACATTTTCCATCGACGGTAATTCGTACATCGTATCCAGTAGCACCTGCTCGAGTATCGATCTCAACCCACGCGCACCGGTTTTTCGATCCATCGCACGGCGGGAAATTGCACGCAATGCGTCGTCGCGAAACTCCAATTCTGTGCCTTCCATACCAAACAGCTTGGCGTATTGCTTGGTAATCGCATTGCGTGGCTCAACGAGGATGCGTAGCAAGGCTTCTTCATCGAGTTCACCCAGCGTTGCAACCACCGGCAAACGGCCTACGAATTCAGGAATCAAACCGTATTTAATCAAGTCTTCGGGCTCGATATTGGTTAATACCTCGGATACCGCCTTGCGGTCTTTCTTGGTCCGCACCTCGGCAGAAAAACCAATCCCGGTTTTTTCGGAGCGGTCACGGATAATGCGCTCCAGACCTTCAAACGCGCCGCCACAAACAAACAGAATGTTGGAGGTATTGACCTGCAAGAACTCCTGCTGCGGATGCTTACGCCCACCCTGCGGGGGAACCGACGCAATCGTGCCTTCGATGAGCTTCAGCAACGCCTGTTGTACGCCTTCCCCGGAGACGTCACGCGTAATGGATGGGTTGTCCGATTTGCGCGAAATCTTGTCGATTTCGTCGATGTACACAATACCGGTTTGCGCCTTCTCGACATCGTAGTCGCACTTCTGGAGCAATTTTTGGATGATGTTTTCAACATCCTCGCCGACGTACCCCGCTTCGGTGAGCGTGGTCGCATCCGCAATCGTGAATGGCACGTTGAGTAACCGCGCCAGCGTTTCCGCCAGCAGTGTTTTACCGCTGCCAGTTGGGCCAATCAGCAGGATATTGCTCTTGGCAAGTTCGACCTCATCCTTGCGTACATCCTTGCGTACCGCACCTTTCTTTGAGGAGACATCCAAACGTTTGTAGTGGTTGTAGACCGCTACGGACAACGTTTTTTTCGCGCGCGTCTGACCAACCACATACTCATCGAGAATCTTGTTGATCTCGTGCGGCGTCGGTAACTTCTTGCCAACCGCGCCAGTGGATTTTTCCTGCACTTCTTCGCGAATAATGTCGTTACACAGCTCGACGCATTCATCGCACACAAATACCGAGGGGCCGGCAATCAGCTTGCGTACTTCATGCTGACTTTTGCCGCAAAATGAGCAGTACAATAACTTGTCGCTGCCGTCCCCTTTGCCGTGCTTTTCATCGCTCATCAGGATGCCCTGCTGGTTACAACTTCGAAATGGCTCTACCCAGATAATCCATAAGTTCGTTGGAAATCGCAACTCTTTGCCATTGAGTGTGACTCAACTCACATTCACTAGTCTGCTCGTACCCATACTAACTGAGTCTTTACGACTTATTGGCCAACCGTTTGGCTAATACGGAATCAATCAGGCCATAAGCAACCGCGTCGTCCGCATTCATAAAGCGATCACGATCCGTGTCTTGCTGGATGCGATCAATCGGTTGTCCGGTATGTTTCGCAAGTATCTCGTTCAAGCGTTCACGTATCGTCAGGATTTCACGCGCGTGGATTTCAATATCGGTCGCTTGTCCCTGCACGCCGCCCAAGGGCTGGTGAATCATAACGCGTGAATGCGGCAAGCAATGGCGTTTACCTGCAGCGCCCCCGGCCAGTAACAGCGCGCCCATGCTAGCGGCCTGGCCGATACACAAGGTGCTGACATCGCATTTAATAAACTGCATGGTGTCGTAGATCGCCATTCCCGCCGTAACCGAACCACCCGGCGAATTGATATAAAGATGGATGTCCTTGTCCGGATTCTCGGACTCAAGGAACAGCAACTGCGCGACAATGACGTTGGCCACATAGTCATCAACAGGCCCCACCAGGAATACCACCCGCTCTTTAAGAAGCCGGGAATAAATATCATAAGAACGCTCACCGCGAGCCGATTGCTCGACAACAATGGGCACCATGTTCAGTCCGGTAATCGGTTGCGTCATATTTCTAATATCGGTCATAGCTTGTGCTCCTTGATCAGGCAGTCTGCCCGGGTTTAATGAGGGCGTCAATCGAGCTGCTGATATCTTTTATGCGCGTGTTCGCAGCCACCCAGGCCACTTCTTCATTTTCCAGTACGTAAGATTCAACCTCGCCGAGGCGCTTCTTGTCCGCGTAATACCATTGCACCACTTCATCGGGTTTTTCGTAGGTCGAGGCAAAGTGTTCAACCGCCTCGCGCAATTTTTTTGGTTCAACGATGAATTTCTGCTGGCGTACGATTTCGGACAGAATTAACGCCAAACCAACGCGCCGCTCGGCAAACATTTGTAACTGGTTGTTCACTGCGTTCTGATCAGGTGAATTTGATGCACTTTGAGCAATGTTCTGATTTTTCATCAGCGCCTGCACTTCCTGCTGTACCAGCGCCCTGGGCACCGTGATCGGATTACTCTTAATCAACGCGTCCATCACATTCTGCTTGAGCGTGGCTTGAATCCGATCATTGAGTTCGCGCTGCATGTTTTGGCGCACGTCTTTGCGCAATGCTTCGACTGTCGCCTCCTCCACACCCAAGCTGCGCACAAACTCTTCGGTTATTTCCGGTAACTGGGCGGCTTCGACCGCATTGACCTTGGCGTTAAACTGCACGTCTTTGTCAGCCATTTCGGCGCGATGATAGTCCGATGGAAAGCGCACCGTAAACGACAATTGTGCGCCAGCGGATACTCCCGTAAGGTTCTCTTCGAATCCGGGAATCATGCGTTGTTTACCGAGCTCCACCGGCATATCCTGCGCCTCATTGCCGGGGAAGTCCCCACCTTCCAACACACCTTTAAAATCAACCCGTACGCGATCACCGGTTTGCGACGCGCGCTCCACCGTGCTCCATTCCATACGCTGCTTGCGAATGTTTTCCAGCACGCGGTCCACATCGGCTTCGGTGATTTCCGCCGTGGGCCGCTCAATCTCGATACCGCTAAATGGATTCAAACTCACTTCGGGATAAATTTCGAAAGTCGCGGTGTATTCCAACGGCTGCCCCGGCTGACGCGCCTTCGGATGAAT
>JANOOV010000191.1:0-10332 GCA_031421535.1 Gammaproteobacteria bacterium | reverse complement strand
AAACTTAACTTTGTAAATACTCATAGAGTGATAAAAATCATGCAGCCCAATACTTCAAGCTCAGGCGCCCTAAAATGGTTATGGATCACGGTGGTAATAATCGCCTTGGATCAAATCACCAAACTCGCCGTGGCCGGGGCCTTCACCCTGCACGAGCAACTGCCGCTCACACCCTGGTTCAATCTCACGTTGGCGCATAACCCCGGCGCAGCATTCAACTTCTTGAGCGACGCAAGCGGGTGGCAGCGCTGGTTTTTCACGGCGATTGCACTGGGTGTAAGTGTGGCGATTGTGGTGTGGCTGAAACGCCTGCCAGCCAGCGACCGCTGGATGGCAATTGCGTTGGCGCTGATTTTGGGCGGGGCGCTCGGTAACGTATGGGACCGCATCACGCTCGGCTATGTCATCGACTTTCTGGATTTTTATGTCGGGCAGTGGCACTGGCCCGCGTTTAATGTCGCGGATGCTGCGATCACCGTCGGCGCGGTGATGCTGGGCATCGACGCGTTCTTTTTCGCCAAGGCCAAAGACGCGGCGAATAACCCGGCATGATTCTAAGTAGCATTCAAAGGAAGACAAGGCGGAGGACCGCAGACAGTACATTTGTACGGCAAGGGCCGACAACGCAGTATTCCTTTGAATGCTACTTAGAATGAGCGACGTCATTGTTCCCGGCAGCAGCGTGCGCATGCACTACGCCCTGCGCCTGGAAGACGGCACGCTGGTCGAAAGCAGCTACGGCGCAGAGCCGGTTGAATTTGCAATGGGCGACGGCAGCTTGATCACCGGCCTGGAACGCGCGCTCTACGGGTTGGCCGCAGGCGCACATCAAAGCATCGGCATCAGCCCCAAAGAAGGTTACGGGCAGCGCGATGCGGAGCGCGTGCATCGCTTGCCGCGCGCACACTTCGATACCGACATGCCGGTGGATGCGGGCACCATTATCAGTTTTGAATTGCCATCAGGTGAAGAAGTCCCCGGCATGATCGTTGCGGCCGACAGTGAAACCGTACAGGTGGATTTCAATCATCCGCTGGCCGGGCACGAAGTCATTTTTGAAGTGGACGTACTTGCCGTACACACCCCCGTGGCCAACGACGATGAAGCGTAGCGTGCGGCGCACGCTACGGATTATTTGGATTTTTTGTAGGTCAGGTTGCGCAGCTACCTGACTTTTTTAATTGTCAGGGAGCGCTCCGCGCACCCTGACCTACATTGAGAGTTGATGCATGGAAATTGTATTAGCCAACCCGCGCGGCTTCTGCGCCGGAGTCAATCGCGCCATCGAAATTGTCGAGCGCGCGCTGGAATTATTCGGCGCACCGATTTATGTGCGCCACGAGGTCGTGCATAACCGCTTTGTGGTCGATGGACTGCGCGCGAAAGGCGCGGTGTTTGTCGATGAGCTGGATCAGGTGCCGAACGACGGCACGGTGATTTTCAGCGCGCACGGCGTGGCGTTGGCGGTGCAGGAAGAAGCGCAGCGACGCGGCTTGAAAGTCTTCGACGCCACCTGCCCCCTCGTCACCAAAGTCCATATGGAAGTCTCGCGCCACGCGCGCAGCGGCCGCGAGTGCGTGCTGATCGGTCACGCCGGACATCCGGAAGTCGAGGGCACGCTCGGCCAGTATCGCAATGAAGGTAAACCGGGCGCGATCTACCTGGTAGAAAGCGTCGCCGATGTCAGCGCGCTTAAGGTTGCTCATCACGACAATTTAGCCTTCGTAACCCAAACCACGTTGTCGGTGGACGACACGCTGCAAATCATCGACGCATTGCGCGCGCGCTTCCCCAACATTCAGGGGCCGCGTAAGGACGACATCTGTTACGCCACGCAAAACCGCCAGGACGCGGTAAAGGAACTGGCGCAGCGTTGCGACATCATGCTGGTGGTCGGCTCGGTGAGCAGTTCCAACTCCAACCGGTTACGTGAAGTCGCGGAGCGTCATGGTATTCCCGCTTACCTGATCGACGGCGCCGGGGATATTCAACGCGCCTGGGTGCAAGACAAAAATCGCGTGGGCGTCACCGCCGGTGCATCCGCACCCGAAGTACTGGTAAGGGAAGTCACCGAACGCTTACGGCAATGGGGCGGGAAAATCGCACAAGAAGCACCGGGGCGCGAAGAGAACGTGGTGTTTCAGTTGCCGAAGGTGTTGCAAAAGTAGCTGCGCGTCATAGAGCCCATCACCTACATTGCTTCTTACTTACCCCAACAGGTCTGCCGGTCTGGATCGCCGTCGCGATGGCCGGTGGAATGCAGTATGAATTTTTTACAGGCATCGTCGGCTTGACCACTGATCGCCTTCGCAGTTATGACAAAACTGCTGGCGATACCCGATGTATCACCCGCAACGGTGATGTCGTAATACCCCCCCGGCGAGGTTGCCGAGGTGATTCCCGGCAGGGCGGTCACGGTGGTCGTAAACGTGTTGTTATCCGCAAAAAAACGCTGCTCCGCCTGCGCTACTTTTTCCAGCATGGTGACTCCATCCGGGCGTTTGCCTTTGCGGCTTTGCGACTCGTACAGCGGGTAGGCGATGCCGCTGAGGATCGCCAGGATCGCCACCGTCACCATCAACTCAATCAACGTAAATCCGCGTTGTGCTTGCTTGCTCATTACAAAAAACCTCGCTCTTAAATAGGAAGTGCCCCTTCCCGCTTGCGATGGGAAGGGGCACTTGTAGACTTATTTGATGCGCTCCCAACTGAGACGGCCTTTCAAACCATCCGGGCGGAGGCCGTCGAAGGGCGTGTTCCCCGCCGTGGATACAGCCAGACAGTCGGTGTCCACACATGGAGGCGGCGGGGGCGGCGTAGGCTCGTTATAGCCGGTACCACCCAGGCTGCCATTCGAGTAATTCATCGCCACCAGATCCACGGTACCGCCCGAACCGGAAATCAGCGCCGGGGCCGAGGGGATGCCGTTTTCAGATTTCAGGCCGCTCACAATGACGTCGTTCTTGTCGAACTTGCCATCGTTGTTGGTATCGACCGGCGAGAAATCCAGTTTGCCGCCGTTGTTACTGTCGAGAATCATCAGGAAACCGGTGCCGCCGAACTCGCAAATCGCAGTGGCCGGAATCATCGTGGTGAACAACACGCTGCTGCCGCGCAGGATCGGCTCGGTGACCACGCGCTCGCCCTGATTGGATGCGGCGCCTTTGAGCACCAAGTCCAGATACCAACCTTGCTTCGTTGCCCAGTCCACCGGGTTATCGGTATCGACGCGGACGCCGCCGGTCTCCGACAAAATTTCCTGCATCACCAGGTTAGCGCGCGTGAACACGGTAAACGCGGCGCCGGTGCCTTTCGGCCATTTATCCCACAGTCCGTAAAAATCCTGGGTCGGTTGTCCGGTGGAGGTGTTGTCACCGGTTTCAAAGTATTTGCCGGTGCCGAAGTACACCATGTAGCCAACGCCCGAGGTGTGATAACCCACCGCCGGCCGTACCGTGATGGGCTGCGCGTTGCCTTCTTTGCTGCGCGCCGCAAACAGCGGCTTGACGCCGAAGCTGATTTTCCAGTTTGTAGCGCTGTTGTCGCTGACATCAAAGCGCCACAGGTTGCCAAATAAATCACCGGCGTACACGAAGTCGGCTTTGTCGTCGGCATCGGCATCGATGACGGTGACGCCGGACAAACCATTCGGCCGACCCGAGCCATCCGGGTTCTGCACCGGGCCAATCAGGGTGTCGAATTTTTTAATGATGGCGCCGGTCTGAATGTTGACCACGTACAACACGGCGTTGCCTGAGCCCACGCGGCCATCGGCCTCGTTACTGTTGTAACCGTTGCCAAAAACCGCCGCCCAGGTGCCATCCGCCAGCCGCACAATGGCGGGCTCGCTGAAGGTGTAACCCAGGTCAACATCGTTCGCGTCAGTGAAATCCCACAACCGGATGGTACTGGCTGCCGCCTCGCTAAAGCTGCTTGGGTCGGTCACATCCAGCGCGAACATCGCCTGCCCGCCCGCGCGCAAACCGCCAACCAGCACCGAGTGCCATGCACCGCCAAACTCCACATCACCGGCAGTGGGCGAGCCATCGACGTAATACTTGTGACTGTTTGCGTACGACGGGTCGCTTAGTTTTTCCATCTTGCTGCGTAACACCCCGGGAATATAGGCCAGCAGTTCCTTGCCGGTGGTTGGCGTTCTGGTGCCGTCGAGGTTGATGCTCGCGTCGAAGCCGTGCAGCATGCCGTCGTTGGCGCCCACATAGACCATCGGCGTACGGCTGGCATTGGTGGTTTTAAATCCGGCGTAATTGTTGAAGGTGTATCCAGCGTTGGATTCACCCACATAGGCGGGCGCAGAGTTGATGATGTCGCCCATCTCCCACGAGCGATCACGATAACTCTTGGCGCCGCCGCATACGGCCAGGCTCTTCTGCTCGCAGCTATGGTCGCCGCGCAAAAAGTCAAGCACGTAGGTGCTGCCCAACGCGGTCTGCCAGCTTGCACCCAGACTGGCCCAGCGGAATGGCACCGCCGTACCTAAATCCGAATCGTAGGTAATGATGGTGCGGGCGGTCGGCGTCAGTTTCTTCAGTTCCTTGGCGGTTTCCACCAGTTCGGCGCCCACCGAGCCGTCTTGCATCACCGGCAGATAATGCAGATTTCCAACCCAGTCCGACGTCACATAACGGCCCTGAAACACCAGGGTGTTGGTGCGCACCACAGTGGAGTTGAATGACAAGCCCGCCGACGCACTGGTGCGTTTTTGTATGCTTGCCAGCATCGATTCCAGTGAGCTGACCAGCTCATCCGGATTTTGCGCCGCAAGGAACTCGCCACGACCGTTATAGGCCGCATGACGCACATCATCGATTTTTTGCTTATCGGTAAAGTTGTCCGAAGTTTTGGTTGAGGACGCCGGGACCGGCCAACCGGGGAACACGCCGTTGTTCCATTCGGTAGTGCATGGAGTGCCTGCAAGGCAGGTTGCCGAGGGCTTATGCGCGGGATACTCGTCGGGCATACCTTTCAGATCACCGCTCAAGCCAAACGCAATGGTAAACGTCACCATATGCTGCGCTTTGTTTTCGTCAACGCCCGGATTAACCGGCACCTTGTTGGCCACGGCGGTGACAATGTCGCTTTCGTAGTAGTACATGGCGATATCCGCCATGGTCATGGTGACTGCGACCGGGTCGTGGTAGAGCGGGTAAGTCTGGCCGACTAGCGGGTAGAGCTTATTGTCAAAAGCGGAGTTCTTGTCGCCATCGGCGTTGCCGATGATGGGGTTGCTGTCGGTGTAGGTGCCGTTATAAAACCCGTCGGTCATCACCAAGGTAAAGTTTTGCTGGCACTCGCCGCCTTGGGCAACCGGCAACGGCGCTTTCTCACTGGCAGGAAAGTGGCTGTTGCTCAGCCCGGACAGGTATTTGCCTACCTGCTTTAGCGCACTCAGCAACGGCGTGCCGTTGCTCGGGTTGAGGCGATACAGGTTATTCAGCAAGTTAGTGCGGTTCGCAGCGCCGGCTGCAGTTATGTTTTCGACCAGACGCACTGGGGTATTCACACCGCTGTTGTTATGCAGCGTGGCCAACCCGACACGCATGTTATTAACATTTCCCGCCAGGCTACCGAATGCACCCTTCGCAACCAGATGGCGCGCGCGATAGTAACTGAACCAGTTGGCGAAATTGGTTTGTACCGCTGCCACCGTCGTGCCGAACCAGTCGGATTGTATCTGGGCTGCGGTCAATGCACCGATGGCGTATTCCGTAACGGTATCGCCCCGGTTAGCGTTGTCGAATTTCTTGTTACCGTTGGTATCCGCCCAGGTGTAAAAACGCATGCCTCCGGCCAAGGCCACATGCCGATCACCGACGCCGCTGGACGAGGTCGCTGCGCCCTTGGTGGTCAGGTCGATCCATTCACCGTTACCGCTGTAGTTTTTGGTGTAGGGGTCTCTCCAGGCCTGGGTCGGGCTGACATTGCCGAAAACCACGCCGCTACTGTCCGTTCCGGACCACGGCTTGTATTCCTTTTTTGGATTGAAAAAGAGCGGATTGAAGTCCGAGTTACGAAAACGCCATTCCAGATCTGCGGCGATATCACAACTGCCACTGGCGTTGTATTTGTTCCCCGAAAACTGTGCGGTATAGAGATAACCGGTGAAACTCTGCCACGAAGGACCCACGCCACAACCAGCGCGGTTGCTGATCGGGCCGTCGGTGCCGGTCGAGGTACCGTCCGGCTGCGCATTGGTAAACAGTCCGTCGTCGTCGTAATCCTTGGTCATGGCATCCCAGTCCATGCTCCCCGAGTCATCGACCAGGAACACCAGATTAGCCGGGATACTGTTACCCAGATACAGCGGCGTATCGGCCAGATTCCAGGTTGCGGCGGTTACCGGTAACGTGATGCCCAGCATTGCCGCCAGCAACATCCCGCACGCTACCCATTTCGGAAGAACCTGTTTCTGCATTTTGCTCATGACGATCACCTCGCTTGACCACACTATAAAAATTAAATAAGACGATAAATACTGCGTACCATGCGCACGGTATTGGGACTTAACCCGGTGCCGCGCGCGGTAATCCGGTAATAGGCGTTCTCCTGCTGATTGCCACCCATCACCAGACCCGTACGCGGTACGCTGGACAGGTACTCAATAAGGTAGGCCGGTGCCGCAGCCACGCCGGGAAAAGACTGGGGTTGGTTTATGCCGCTGCCAAGTACAGTGCCGTTGGCACCCCACCAGGTCGCGTCACCGACCATGCAGGCCACAGCACCCGCATTAACAACCCCACCCGCAACGGCAGGGGCACAGGTGGTGTCGGGCAAAATCGTAGCGCCATTGGATTTGATGGACTCCCTGTTGAGCCGGACCCAGACTTCGGCGGCTTTCAAGGCCGCTTCGGCGGCTTGCAGCGCGAGATTTTGATCGCGGATATTGCGCGCGATGAGTTCACGCTGGATGGAACCGGAACTGGCGGACAAACCCAACAGCGTCAACACCACCAGAAACACCAGCCCGGTGATTAACGCCGAGCCACGCTGACCGGCATTTCGGGCAGATGCTTGACTGTTTTTTAAAATTCGACATTCACGGTGTTTCATATTTATCTCCTGGCGCCGGTCACATGCACCCGTCTGCGGCGCCCAATGCCGCCCGGTTGCTGGCAAACATATTGGCGCAACGGTTATACAAGCGGGCGGTTGCTGTATAGACCTGGCGCAAACGCTTGTCGTTGGGCAACGTAACGCTGGTGCCGATCAGGTCTTTGGTGTTGGTGCCGGTTTGCGCGGAACGCGCTTCTTTTACCGTCGCCACCAGCAGCGCCACACGCACCGTATAAATGTCACGGAGGTTGGCGGCAGGCACCTGGCCGATATTGAAATAGCGATCCACCAGACGATCTGCATCGGTATCCACGCCATACATGACTTGCAGATTTTCCACACCCTCAATGATTTCAACGCCGTTGCAAAACAGCGCCGACCGCCCGGACGCGCCGGTGGCGATGGCCACGGTATTGGTAATTCCAAAATTGGGACTGACAGGCGAGATGAAATTGCCGGGTGCCGGGATTGCGTTCCCAGCACAATCCGTCGGTGGCGTGGCTATATTGTTGGGATAGGCGACATTCATGATCAGGCTGTCGCTACCCGCCCCACCTTCGGTGCCGCTGATGGGCAAGTTAGCGGCGGGATAGACCTGGCTTTCTATCAGACCCCAATTTTTCGGATCCCCCGCGCTTCTGACCGCCACCCAGGGATTGGGAATGCGACCGGCATTGGCCAACTGGCCGGTGATGAATTGAATCGCGAAATTCCCGTTATCTTGAAGCTCCGACAGGCTTTCGTTGTAGCGGTAAGCTTGTTTGTTGGACGCGAAGATCTGCCCCACTCCGGCCAACAGAATCAGCCCGATGGTCATCGCCACCATGAGCTCCACCAGGGTGAAGCCGCTATGCCGCTGCATGACTGCGACTGACCGGCTCATAAATCCACCACCAGTTTGTAACAGTTCAGATCGGCGAGGGTTCGGGCCGGACAAGTGGTGCTCGCGGCCGCCGCTTTGCCGGTTGCGGCGTTCATGTCGCCGTCCCAGACCATGGTGATGACGAAACGCATGCGGGTTTCCGCTACGCCTTGCGAGAGCAGGATGGGCGCACCACCCACGTCTGTGACCGGTGCGCGCGTGATGTATCCGCCGATCACATTATTGTGGTTGCCGGGAAACAATGCGTTGTTCGCGACCTGCCATTGGTACACGTCAAAATTGGCCAGCGCGGCGGCGCTGCAGAAATAATTCCGGCAATCCAGTCCGTTGGTCGGCGTCACGACCGGCGCAACGTTGTCGTAGGCCGAGGCGGCGGTGGGAACATAGACCTCAGCCAGATTCGCGCGAATCCGCCCGGCCATGTCTTCCGCCTGCTGCATCGCGTACAGCCGGAATTGCGAGTTGGAACCGCCGCGCAAGGTATACGCCTGTAATCCGGCAAGGCCGAGCAATCCGACCGAGAGTACGACCAGTGCAATCATGTTTTCCAGCAGCGTTACGCCACTTTGCCGGGTCATTTGCGATTGATGTTGAGTCATGGTGATCACCCTGCCTGAGTTAACAAACTCACGTGCAACTGTTGTAATTCGTGGTGGTCGGCCGACCGGTGCGATTAACTGTCACGGTACGGCCCGCACCGGTGCCGGTACGGCCTGCGCAAAATGTCAAGGTCAGATTGGCCTGGGGTGGATTAAGAAAACCAGTGCCCGCGTAGGTGACCGTGGTGGCCGAAAACACCGGCAGTGTTGCTCCGGCTGGCATGGCGTCATTCACGCGTACCAGGGTGTCGGCTCCGTTCAACACACCGTCCAGATTGAAGTCGGAAAACAATATCCATCCTTTCGTCCAGTCACCGCCGACACAGGATGCGCCATCGTTACTTGCACACAACGTGGCGCCGCCCGACTTGACTGCTTCACTGCGTGTCACGTGCAGGGCCTGGACAAACGTATTGACGTTGGTCGAAAGCTTGTTGGAACGCATAATGTCGTTAAATCCCGGCACCGCAGCGGCCAGCATGATGATCGCCACCGCCACCGTGACCATCAGCTCGACCAAGGTAAGCCCGGTCTGCCTGCGCAGTGTGTTGCTGTTGTGTATGTGCGGTGACTTCATGACTCCACCTTACGTCGGCCTTGCGGTTTGCTTCCTGGGATGCGCGCACATTGCAAATGCGATGTCGTACAACCCTCAGAATGAGTATCGTCCCGGCCCCTCTCTGGAGATAGACGGCAACACTACCGCTGGTCAGTTCGATGGATGCGCTGGTCGTGAGTTACGACCGATGTCCCGGGGGTTTTTGAACTGGGTCACAGGATGAGGCAGGAGAAATTTCGTTGTTGGAGGGTCGGTGGGAGTACTCCGTGCTCGCGCTACTCGCCAACCGGCTTACGCTTCGCACGCGCCCGTTCCACGGCGGCCTGAATCGCAACGCGGTGCGCGTCGAGCTGGGGTTGGGTTGACACAGCGAGGGGATTTTTTAATATCTGCCGCTGCTTGCGTTCGGCACGGTCACGCGCCAGACGCTCGATACGAAAATGATGGCGACGTCGCCCCCGCTGCGCACGCGCGGGCTTTTGATCGGCATGTTCTACCCCCGTCGGCGCCATCACGATGCAATCCACCGGGCACGGCGGGATACACAATTCGCAGCCGGTGCACTCATCGGCAATAACGCTGTGCATGAGTTTGGTTGCGCCCAGAATGGCATCGACCGGGCACACCAGAATGCAGCGCGTGCAGCCAATACACACGGCTTCGTCGATCACCGCGACCGTGCGCGGCCCATGGATGCCGTGAACGGGGTTAAGCGGTTTGGGCAACCGTTGAAGTAATTGCGCCAGCGCGGCGATGGTGTCGTCACCGCCGGGCGGGCATTGATTCAGGTCAGCGGAGTTTGCGGCAACTGCTCCCGGCGTTGCTCTACCTCCTGCATCCATGCAGTCGGCGGCCAGTGCCTGTGCATAGGCGTAACAGTCGGCGTAGCCGCAACGCTGGCATTGCGTTTGCGGCAACACGGCGTCGATGCGTTTAACGAGCGTGTCGTCGGACATAATCCTAGAAACGGCAGATGAACGGCCTGCGGAGTACGACACGTTGGGCGCAGGGCGAGGCGCAACGAGCGAGGAATAGCGAGCTATTCCGACTAGTTGCAAAGAAGTCTTGTGCACAAGGGGGCGTGCTCCGCAGGCCGTAGCGGGCCTCACCCACGAGGTGAAGGTCAATTGAACTGTAAAACTCAATTACTGCATACACTTGCTTATGCCTTGTAGCGGTCAACTGCCGCTTCTAGGATAATGATTTATTCCGACTGC
>JANOOV010000190.1:0-1879 GCA_031421535.1 Gammaproteobacteria bacterium | reverse complement strand
CTGAGCTACCGCCCCAATTCCGGCAATTGTACGACTCACGTGAGCGCGGCTTGTACAGTCAGGCCGTGTCAGGCGCGCGAATTGTAGCATCGTATTTTGCGCTATAGCTACCGCCGCCACGACCGTTATGTAGGTGTTACGAACTCGCTGTTCTGTACAACAGTGGAAGCTGCGCATGTAAGGTTCCGCGGCAAACAGCGACTATACTTCGTGCTGACTATGCGGGGAGTGGGTGATGCTTGCGGTGGGATTAAGTGCGTTGCTGGTGTTGTTGTTGGCGTGGGCCAACGGCGCAAACGATGTGGCCAAAGGCGTGGCGACCTTAAGCGGCAGTGGCGCTTCGAGCGCCAAACGCGCCATCGTGTGGGGCAGCGTGTGTACCGTGCTGGGCGGCTTTGCTGCGGTGTGGTGGGGCGCTTCGCTGCTGCGCACCTTTGGCAGTGATTTTGTCGCGCCGGGTTTTGATATCAATCTTGTCTTTATCATTAGCGTGCTGGTCGGCGCCTGCGCGTGGGTACTGTCGGCGTCCTGGTTTGGTTTTCCGGTGTCCACGACACACGCGTTGTTGGGCGGCATCGTCGGCGCGGTGCTGGTGTCCGCAGGTCCGGACGGATTGCACACGGCGGTGGTGGCGAACAAGGCGGTGTTGCCCTTGCTGGTGGGGCCCTTCCTTGCGGTGGGATTGTGTGCGGCGATTTTATTGCTTGCACGTTATGTGGCGAGCAAGGTACCGGCGTGGCAGCCGGGCTGTTGCGAACCCGAGGAATGGAAAAAAAATCCTTACGTGTGCGCGCAAGACAATGCGCCGCCGCTGCGGCGCGTACTGCGCGTGCAACTCTGGACTGCGCTGCATTGGTTAAGCAGTGGCACCACCAGCTTTGCACGCGGCCTGAACGACACACCAAAAATCGCCGCGTTTCTGGTGCTGGCGGTCGCGTTGGTTCCCGAGCAGAGCGCCGTGCATGCGCTGTCGAGTGTTTGGCTGGTGCTGGCGGTCAGCGTGGTGATGGGCCTGGGCGGGTTATGGGGCGGCTACAAGGTGTTGAACACATTATCGTATCGCGTGACAGCAATGGACCCGCGCACCGGTCTGATCGCAAACACCGGCACCTCGCTGCTGGTGCTGGCGGCGACGCCGCTGGGGCTCCCGGTCTCGACAACTCACATCAGCACCGGCGCACTGATGGGCGTGCGTTGGGTTAATGATTCCCGGCCCCGCGAAGCGGATGCACTCAAATTGATTTTAATCGGCTGGTTGATCACCGTTCCGGCCGCAGGCACAGTATCCGCCGCAGTTTCGTTAACGCTACACGCTTTGGAGTAACGCATGCACGCCACCCTTCCCCTGCTTGAAGTGACGGATTTTCCCGCGATCAAACGTGCGCGTTTGGACACCGTGCAGGTGAATCTCGGTTACCGCTGCAACCAGCAGTGTTTGCATTGCCACGTGAATGCGAGCCCCAAGCGCAAAGAGATGATGACGCGCGAAACCGTCGATCAGGTGCTCGACTATTTGCGCATCTCGGGCGCAAAGGCGCTGGACTTGACCGGTGGTGCGCCCGAGTTGAACATGCATTTTCGTTATCTGGTGCAGCAAGCGCGCGCACTGGGAGTGCGCGTCATTGACCGCTGCAATCTCACGATATTATTTGAGCCGGGGCAGGAC
The DNA here is from genome assembly GCA_031421535.1 of Gammaproteobacteria bacterium. GTDB lineage: Bacteria > Pseudomonadota > Gammaproteobacteria > SG8-11 > SG8-11 > UBA6921. The sequence continues at coordinate 213 of JANOOV010000190.1, read as the reverse complement.
GATCTTGCCGAATTTCTCGCCCAACAGCGCGTCGAAATTACCGCTTCACTGCCGTGTTATCTCGAAGCCAATGTGAATCAGCAACGCGGCTCTGGCGTGTTTACGAGCAGCATCCAGGCGCTGCAAAAGCTGAACGCGCTCGGTTACGGTCAGGCGGGTAGCGGTTTAATTTTGAACTTGGTATACAACCCGCAAGGCGCGTCGTTGCCGCCG
>JANOOV010000189.1:0-4251 GCA_031421535.1 Gammaproteobacteria bacterium | reverse complement strand
GCAGTCGGAATAAATCATTATCCTAGAAGCGGCAGTTGACCGCTACAAGGCATAAGCAAGTGTATGCAGTAATTGAGTTTTACAGTTCAATTGACCTTCACCTCGTGGGTGAGGCCCGCTACGGCCTGCGGAGCACGCCCCGTTGTGCACATGACTTCGTTGCAACTCGTCGGAATAGCTCGCTATTCCTCGCTCGTTGCGCCTCGCCCTGCGCCCAACGTGTCGTACTCCGCAGGCCGTTCAACTGCCGTTTCTAGGATCATTGTAGCCGCTGCCGGGAGCACCTGCGTCTTGTATGCCGCAGCGGCGTGCTCGCGTACCAGGCGCGGAACCAGATAGCCGGGCAAGCGGCGTTGCACTTCATCCATCAGCAGGCGCGCTTGCGCTTCGGGAATTTCAAAGTGCGCGGCACCGGCGACGCGGTCGAGCAGGTGCAGGTAATAAGGCGTGACGCGCGCGGCGAATAACGCTTCGCTTAAATTTTGCAACGCCTGCGCGCTGTCGTTGATGCCGCGTAACAACACGGCCTGGTTGTATAGACGTGCGCCCGCGCGCGCAAGTTGCGCGAACGCGGCATGCGTCGTGGCGTCCAGCTCATTGGCGTGATTGACGTGCAGCACCATCACCACCGCGAGTCGCGTGGCGGCGATCCAGCGCAGCAACGCATCATCGACACGCTGTGGCAACACCACCGGCACGCGCGTGTGGATGCGCAGGCGTTGCAGGTGCGGAATAGTGTCGAGCTGCGCCACCAATTCCGCCAGACGCGCGTCGCTGAGCGCGAGCGGGTCGCCGCCGGAAAGGATCACTTCGCTGATCGAAGCGTCGGCACGAATGTAATCCAACGCGGCGTTCCAGTGACCCGTCGCCGGGTTGGCCGCGCCGTACGGAAAATGGCGCCGGAAACAATAACGGCAGTGCACCGCGCAAGCGCCGGTGAGCACCAGCAACACGCGGCCGTGGTATTTATGCAGCACGCCGGGAACGGTCATCGCCGCGAGATCGCCGACCGGATCGGTGGAAAAACCCGCGATGTCTTCAAGCTCGCGGCCCAACGGCAATACCTGAAGCAGCAGCGGATCGAGTGCATCGCCCTTGCGCATGCGTGCGACGAATCCACGCGGCACACGCAGTGGAAACAACCCGGCTGCACGGCGCGCTTGCGGGAGTAAATCATCGGGCAGTTCCAGTATCCGCAGCAGTTCAGCCGGGTCTTTCACAGCCTGCGCAAGCTCGGCTTGCCACAGGGCAGGGCGCCAGGATGACGCGGTCAGAGGCTTCATGTAAACTTCCACTCCAATTTTTACCCGCCGCAACATCGGTGGCATCGACACATTCACAGCAGTGCGAATCTTCCCAGAACGAGGCACAAATGGCTACTTACGGCACCAACGATTGGAAGCCCGGCTTGAAAGTAATGCATGACGGCGACCCGTGCACCATCATCGAAAACGAAATGGTCAAGCCCGGGAAAGGCCAGGCCTTCAACCGCGTGAAAATGCGCAACCTGAAAACCGGCCGCGTGCTGGAAAAAACCTTCAAGGCCAACGACTCGCTGGAAGGCGCCGACGTCGTCGATACCGATATGCAGTATCTCTACAGCGACGGCGAAGTGTGGAACTTCATGCATCCCGAAACCTTTGAACAAATGGGCGCGGACGCCAAAGCGGTAGGCGATTCCGCCAAGTGGCTCAAAGAGCAGGACATGTGCATCATGACCTTGTACAACGGTGTGCCGATGGCCGTGACGCCGCCCAACACCGTCGTGCTGCGCGTGGTCGAGACCGACCCCGGCCTGCGTGGCGACACCGCCGGTGGCGGTGGCAAGCCCGCCAAACTCGAAACCGGCGCCGTGGTGCGTGTGCCGCTGTTCATCGAAAACGGTGAGCTGCTTAAAGTCGATACCCGCACCGGTGAATATGTTGGACGGGTAAAAGAATAATGGTCGATTGGCAGCCCACTGCCAAACTCGAAACCCTGCGAACCCGGGCGCGGATGCTGCAAAGCACCCGCGCTTTTTTTTCGGTGCGCGATGTGCTGGAAGTTGACACCCCGGCATTGTCGGCGGCCGCCACCACCGATGTGCATCTGGAAAGTTTTGCGACCGTCTATCGCGGCCCCGGCGCACCGAAGGGCCGGGTGTTGTATTTGCATACCTCGCCCGAGTTCGCGATGAAGCGCTTGCTCGCTTCCGGCAGCGGCGCGATTTACCAGATGTGCAAAACCTTCCGCCAGGGCGAAGCGGGCACGCAGCACAATCCCGAATTCACCCTGCTGGAATGGTATCGCCCGAACTACGACGCCAGTGCGTTGATGGATGAAGTTGAGGAATACGTAACCACCGTGCTGGGCGAACACGTCAATCTCGCGCCGACCGAACGGCTCACCTATGCCGAAGCGTTCAAACGCTTCGCGCGCGTCAACGACGTACATACAGCCGATATCGCACGCTTGCGCATCTGTGCACGCGAGCACGGCATTTCAGACGTGCCCGGTCTTGGTGAAGACCGCGACGCATGGCTGGACCTGCTGATGTCGCATGTGGTGCAACCGTTGCTCGGGCAACACGGCCCCTCGCTGGTGTACGACTACCCCGCCAGCCAGGCTGCGCTGGCCCGCGTACGCATCGGCCCGCCGAACGTGGCCGAGCGATTTGAATTGTTCATCAACGGCATTGAGCTTGCCAACGGCTTCCATGAATTGACGGACGCGGCCGAGCAACGACGGCGTTTTGAAAGTGATCGCACGTGTCGGCAACAACTGGGCTTGCGTGATGTGCCGGTGGATGAACGCTTGCTTGCTGCGCTGGAAGCGGGCCTGCCGCCGTGTGCGGGGGTGGCGCTGGGCTTTGACAGGCTGGTGATGTTGGCAATAGGCACGCGCAGTATTAGCGAGGTGATGGGGTTTCCGATTGAGCGGGCGTGAAGCGCATCGCCCGTGCAACTATCGACTCACTCGCGTCAGCAATTCAATCGACGCTTCGACTTCGACCTTCCTGATCGCGACGCTCTCGATATTGCAGCCGATGGGAATACCTTTTTCGTCGGCAAATTTCTTAAGTTCGTTCCAATTCTGTTCCGAGAAATTAACCGATTGCTGGAGGATATCTTTGGCGTGGATCAGTTCGTTCTCCAGCCATTTCGGAAAACTGATCCCCAACCATTTCATAAATTGCAGCGTTTTGAGCGAGCCGCACGGTGTGAGGGTAAACACAATCGGAACCAGCGGAATGCCATGCTCTTTTCCGTAGTAATAATACTCGGACAAAAAATTCCTCGATGCGTTTAAGTCGTAAACGCCTTGTGAAACAAAGAACGAACACCCCTGGGAAATTTTATTAAAAACGCGTAAGTGTTCGTCGCACTTGACCTGGTGTCGTTCCGGAATGGTGACGCCGCCTAACAGCAGCGCGCGGTTTTTTTCCAGCTTCAACTGGTAGGCGTCGCTCATTGACATGGTGACGGATTGTGATTTCGAGGCCGCCCCGACGAACACCGTCAAATGTCCGGTCGGCGAGGCATTCACCAGAAATTCGGTTAGTTCAGCCCGGCGGTATTTTCCCACCGCGCGGTAAATTATTTTCGGAACGGCTAACGAACGCAGATACTCCTGGCTATAGGCGAACGCATCCAGCGTTTCGCTGAACGGGAAGGGGCGCGCTTCGGCGGTGCGGGATTTTTCGTCTTGAATGTCGTACAGGATCAGGCCATCGATCTTGAGCGTTTGTAGTCGCTGGGTTTGCAGCGCGGAAATTTCCGCGATTTGCGCCGGACTCGTGGTTTTTTTTGGCGGGACGATTCCGTACAAAATAATGCCGCTTTCCCGGTTCTTTATTTTTTCGACAAGCATTTCAGACTCGATTTTAGTGGCGTATCGGTTCGCTTAGTGCGCGCTGTTGCCCAGCAACTGTCCCATCTGAATCGCGCTTCCGGCGTGCAATGATTCCGACCATTCCATCACCCCCGGTCCAAATAGCGTCAATTGGAGTCTGACCCTATTTCTCCTACTATTTCTCCTATTTCTCTCTCTATTTCTCTCTTGCCTTAAGATTGGCAACCTTGGAACCGTCGGATTTCAAGACGTCTACTGTGTCAGTCATCATGTCTGACATGGGCATAGGAAGTCCTCTTTTGGCGATGAATGAAGCCGAAGTATCAGAGTATAGCCAATGAATTTACGGTCGCACTTTGCTCCCACATTCCTGCAAAACACTGCGTGGCCATGCGTGTGTAGTTTGTAGGAGCGGCGCCC
>JANOOV010000188.1:0-29224 GCA_031421535.1 Gammaproteobacteria bacterium | reverse complement strand
CAGAAAATTTCTTATCTGGTTAAAGAGTGCGGTATCGCGCCTACGAATATCGCGGCGGTGACGTTTACCAACAAGGCGGCGCGCGAAATGAAGGCGCGCGTCGCCAGTCTGCTGCCGGGGAAGGAAGGACGCGGGTTGAAGGTCTCGACATTTCACACGTTGGGGCTGAACATTCTGAAGCGCGAGCACAAGGTGCTCGGCTACAAGCCGGGCTTCTCGATCTTCGATGCGCAAGACAGCTTGGCGTTGTTCAAACAACTCATGCGCAAGGAATTCGACGGCGGCGAAGAGCAGGCGCAGCAGATGCAGTGGAAAATCTCGCGCTGGAAAAACGATCTGCTCACGCCGCAGCAGGCGCTTGCGTGTGCTGAAGGCGATGTGGTGCACATCGCGGCGGCTGGGATGTACGAACACTATCTGCGCCACATGAAAGCCTACAACGCGCTCGATTTCGATGATTTGATTTTGCTGCCGGTGCGCTTGTTTGCGCAGTTTGGCGAGGTGCGCGAGGCATGGCAGAACCGCATTCGTTATTTGCTGGTGGACGAATATCAGGATACCAACGCGACGCAATATGAGCTGGTAAAGCAGATCGTCGGCGCGCGCGGCGCGCTGACGGTGGTGGGCGACGATGACCAGTCGATTTACGCGTGGCGCGGCGCGCAGCCTCAAAACCTGGCACTGTTACAAAACGATTATCCCCATCTCAACGTCATCAAGCTGGAGCAAAACTACCGTTCGGCGGGCAGCATTTTGAAAGCGGCTAATGCGCTCATTGCTAATAATCCGCATGTGTTCGAAAAGAAATTATGGAGTGAGCTGGGTTTCGGCGAGCAGGTGCGTGTGCTGGGCGCGCGCAGTGACGAACACGAGGCGGAATGGGTGGTGAGCGAGATTGTGAATCATCATTTCAAAACGCGCGGCAACCACGGTGACTACGCGATTTTGTATCGCGGCAATCACCAGTCGCGGCCGTTTGAGCGCGTGCTGCGCGAACATAAGATTCCATATTTCATCAGCGGCGGCACGTCGTTTTTTTCCTACACCGAGGTGAAAGATGTGATGGGTTATCTGCGCCTGATCGTCAATCCCGACGACGACAATGCATTTTTGCGCATTGTGAACACGCCACGCCGCGAGCTGGGTCCGAGCACGCTGGAAGTGCTGGGCGAATATGCGAACGGGCGGGGCTTGAGTTTATTCGCGGCGAGTTTTGAATTGGGTTTGGAGTCGCGCTTGTCGGCGCGCGCGCTGGCGAATCTGAGCCGCTTCACGCAATGGCTGGTGACTATGAACGACCGTGCGCTGCGCGGCGAAGCCATTGAAGTCGCCCGCGACGTGGTGCGCGATATCAACTATGAAGCCTGGATCAAAGACAACTGTGAGGACGAAGCCAGCGCGCAGCGCAAAATGGATAACGTCAACGAATTGCTCGCGTGGCTCACGCGCCTGACCGAGCAAGAGGGCGCGGAAAAATCCCTCGCCGATCTGGTCGCGACCATGACTTTAATGGACGTGCTGGAGCGCAAGGAAGAGGAAAGCACCGGCGACCGCGTACACCTGATGACGTTGCACGCCGCCAAAGGCCTGGAATTCCCGCACGTGTTCATCGTCGGTATGGAAGAAGAGCTGCTTCCGCACCGCAATAGTCTCGACCCGGCCAGCATCGAAGAAGAACGGCGCCTCGCCTACGTTGGCATCACCCGGGCGCAAAAGAGCCTGGTTTTGAGCTATGCCACGCGCCGTAAACGCCAGGGCGAAATGACTCAAACCGAACCGTCGCGCTTCATCGCCGAGCTACCGCAAGACGACCTGAAATTCGAGGGCGTCAACAGCAACGCCACGCCGGAGGAAAAGAAAGAACGCGGCCAGGCACACTTGGCAAATTTGCGCGGTATGTTGGGTAAGGATGCGTAGCGCACAGCTGCATTATTTTTTAACAACGGCAAAATAATCCGGTTCGTTGCCCGACTTCCATTTGATGTTGCAGCCAACACTGGGCACTTGATCGACCGACGGCGTGCGACCGGCGAGCAACGCATCGAGCGCCGCACGCAGATCCTTGCCGGTGACCGGTTCGGTATTTTTCGGACGCGCGCTGTCGAACTGGCCTCGGTAGGCGAGCTTGATATTTTTGTCGAACAAAAAGAAATCCGGCGTGCATGCGGCGCGATAGGCTTTGGCCACGGCCTGTGTGGCGTCAAACAGATAAGGAAACGTGTAACCGGCGGCACGCGCTTCATCCTGCATTTTTGCCGGGCTGTCGTCGGGATATTTCTCCGCGTCGTTACTGCTGATCGCGACGATGGCCACGCCTTTGGGCTGATAGTTTTTTGCCAGTTGTACCAGCCCGGCCTGAATGTGCTTCACGTACGGGCAGTGGTTGCAGACAAACATCACCAGCAGCGCCGAAGCGGATTTGAAATCGTCGCGGCTGACCTGTTTGCCGCTGATGTCCGGCAGACGGAAATCCGGGGCAGTGGTGCCAAGATCCAGCATTGTCGAAACGGTCTGTGCCATGGGAACTCTCCTGAAAAATTGTAGGCGGGCATTTTAGCGCGTCGCGCGTTGGAAAGAATATCTTGATCGCAATGGCGTTGGCGTTAAGCGGCGCAACGCTTTTTGCTACGTCCGCTTGGGTTAGGCCGTTGCTGCTTCATAGGGAAAGCGAACCCCAGTAAATAAGAGCGGAACAGCCAAACCAAAAAACCCAATGGCCGAGTCGCAGATAGTCTATTGCTTTTCGTCTCAGAGTAAAAAGCTGGACAAGCCACGAACAGCCCCACAAGAAATAAACCGCAGAAAGTGAAAAACCCAAGAGCTGTTTTTGTACAAAAACGTCAGTGAAGGCAAGGAAGAACAACAAGGCGGACAGGGCCAGAAGGTCAACCGTGACCAACTGGAATGCACACATTGACTGAACCCAATTACGGTCAAGTGTTTCAAAGTTTGCCATTTTCTCTTTGTCGATCAGCTTGGCGGGCTCGACACTGAGTGATTGGCGAATGCCCCCAAAGACGTGAGCGAAGAGAGCAAGAACGGTGAGCCCTCCGACAGTAGCAAGTTGATAGTTCACTCGTTCATCTCCTGGTGAAGGCCTGGCGGCAGTGTAGAAAAACCCAACTCTGAACCCGACGTCGAGGGATTGGAAAGTTATTTTTTCAGGCGTCACTTCGTCATGTGATGGCGGGTATTTCTTTTTTGACTCGTTTTCCGCGCAGCGTGAAACGATTCAACTGTTTGTTGCCCCGTCGCCGATTCGCTCACCAGTCACTGCGCCCCGGCAGAAGTCCGCGCAGTTCCGGCTCTGACAAGTTGCGCCAGCGCCCGATCTTGAGTTCACCGAGTTTTATGTTGACGATGCGCACGCGTTGCAAGCGGCGCACATCGTAGCCGAACACTTCGCACATGCGGCGGATCTGGCGGTTGAGGCCCTGGGTTAAAATAATGCGGAACTGGTATTTTCCGAGGCGGCTGATCTTGCACGGCTTGGTCTTGGTGTCGAGAATGTGCACGCCACCGGCCATGCCATCGAGGAAGGCGCCGGTTATTGGCTTATCGACGGTAACAAGATATTCCTTCTCATGGTTATTTTCCGAGCGCAGGACTTCGTTGACGATGTCGCCATTATTAGTGAGCAAGATCAGACCTTCGGATTCCTTGTCCAGCCGCCCGATGGGGAAGATGCGTTCTTCATGGCCGATGAAGTCGATGATGTTGTCGTGGACGTGGCGCTCGGTGGTGCAGGTGATGCCGACCGGCTTGTTGAAGCCGATGTAGATTTTCTGTTTCTTCTGGCAGGCGCCGACCACGCGGTTATCAACGCGCACTTCATCGGCTTGCGTCACTTGCGTGCCGAGTTCAGCGTGCTTGCCGTTGATGGTTACGCGACCGTTGGTGATCCAGGCATCCGCCTCGCGGCGCGAGCACATTCCGGTTTCGCTTAAGAATTTGTTGAGGCGCATGCGCAGGGTTAACAGTCGATCAGTGGGTTGCGGTGGGCCTTCTCCCGCTTGTACGGGAGTTCTTAAAGAGCACTTCTATAAATCCAGATTGATACCGCATCGAGTTTATTTAATAGTGCTGGCCAACGCATGTTATATATGCCGCCGGAAGTGGCGGATGCTTCCTAGATAAAGTAGAAAAGCAAAAAATAAAAACTGGCGGTATGATGTCGCCCAGCCCGGTAACTAAAATTTAGAGGATTCCCCGCATGATTCCAGAAATAGGCCAGTTCGCGCTGATTATTGCGTTATGTATCGCTATGGTGCAGGCGGTGCTGCCGTTGGTTGGGGCCTGGAAAGGCATGCCGACGTTGATGGCCGTGGCGCGACCGGCGGCGCAAGGGCAATTTGTGTTTGTGGCTTTGGCATTTGCGTGTTTGGCCTGGGCTTTTTTGCACAACGACTTCTCGGTGCAATACGTCGTCACCAATTCAAATTCGGCCATGCCGACCATGTACAAAATCGCTGGCATCTGGGGTGGCCACGAAGGGTCGTTGTTGCTGTGGATGTTGTTCCTGTCGCTGTGGATGGTCGCGGTCAGTGTGTTTAGCCGTAACTTGCCGACGGACATGCTGGCGCGGGTGCTGGGGGTGATGGGCTTTGTATCCATCGGTTTCCTGTCGTTCATGATATTCACCTCTAATCCTTTTGACCGGTTGCTCCCGGCTGCGCTTGATGGCCGCGATCTGAATCCGTTGCTGCAAGATTTTGGCTTGATCATCCATCCGCCGATGCTGTACATGGGTTACGTCGGATTTTCCGTGGCGTTCTCGTTTGCCATCGCCGCCCTGCTGAGCGGGCGGTTAGATTCCGCCTGGGCGCGCTGGTCAAGACCGTGGACCATCATCGCGTGGGCATTCCTGACCCTGGGCGTGGCGCTTGGCAGTTGGTGGGCTTATTACGAGCTGGGCTGGGGTGGCTGGTGGTTTTGGGATCCGGTCGAAAACGCGTCGTTCATGCCGTGGTTGGTCGGCACCGCGCTGATTCATTCGCTCGCAGTGACCGAAAAACGCGGGGCCTTTAAAAACTGGACCGTGCTGCTGGCGATCTCGGCGTTTTCACTCAGTTTGCTGGGCACCTTTCTGGTCCGTTCCGGCATATTGACCTCGGTGCACTCGTTTGCCACCGATCCGGAGCGCGGTGTGTATATCCTGGGGTATCTGGTCGTGGTCATCGGCACCTCGCTGACGTTGTTCGCGTGGCGCGCATCGAAAGTCGGCTTGGGCGGCGCGTTCGGTTTGGTGTCGCGCGAAACATTTATATTGGCCGGTAACGTCATCGTCGCCATGGCGGCCGGTACGGTGCTGCTCGGCACGCTCTATCCCTTGGTGCTCGACGGCTTGGGTCTGGGCAAAATTTCGGTGGGGCCGCCGTATTTTAATGTCGTGTTCGTACCCTTGGTGTTTTTTGTCACACTGTTGATGGGTGTCGCACCCTATGCGCGCTGGAAAAAGGCCGATCTGCCGGAACTCGCGCAGCGCCTGCGCATCCCGCTCGTTGCCGCGATTGCGTTGGCAGCGCTGATGCCGTTGTGGGCCGGTGAGTGGAAAGTGTTGGCGATGCTGGGCTTCTTTATGGCGTTCTGGGTCATCTTCGCGACCGCGTTGAATGTATGGGTGCGCGCGAGTACCGCCGGTCAAGGCGACATCGGTGCGGGTTTGCGCACCTTGGGCCGCAGCTACTACGGCATGGTGTTCGCACATTTGGGCGTGGCGGTGTGCGTGCTGGGTGTGACCATGGTGAAGAACTACGAGTCGGAGCAAGACATGCGCATGGACGTCGGCGAGACCGTGAATATCGGCGATTACAAGTTTCGTTTTGACGGCACCACCAAAATTGAGGGACCGAATTACATCGCGGATCGTGGCCAATTTTTGGTGACACGCAACGATAAAGTAGTCACGACCCTGTTCCCGGAAAAACGCGTCTACCGCGTGCAGACCATGCCGATGACGGAAGCCGGTATCGACACTGGCTTATTCCGTGACTTGTATGTTTCGCTGGGCGAGCCTTTGCCGGGTGGTGCGTGGAGCGTGCGTGTGTATTTCAAGCCGTTTGTGGACTGGATCTGGGCGGGTGCGGTGTTCATGGCCTTGGGCGGGCTGCTCGCGATCAGTGATCGCCGTTACCGGTTGGTGGCGAGAGTATCGGGTGCGGCGGTTGCGGCAGCGCCTGCTGTTCCGCCGCCGGGCGCAACCGGCGCTGTGGAGGCCAAGAGCACATGATTCGTTTTCTGGTTCCGCTGGTTCTGTTCGCCATATTGGGCGGATTTTTGTTCGTTGGGCTATATCTGAATCCGCGTGAAGTGCCGTCGCCGTTTATCAACAAAGCGGCGCCGGATTTCAAGCTGCCGCAGTTGCAGGATGTTCAGGCAAACTTTTCACCCAAGGATAACGTCGGCAAGGTGTGGTTGCTGAACGTGTGGGCGTCGTGGTGTGTGGCCTGCCGTCAGGAACATCCCCTGCTGGTGCAAATGTCAAAACGTGGCGAGACGGCGATTTACGGGTTGAATTACAAAGACCGCCCCGACGACGCCAAGCAGTGGTTGGTGCAATTCGGTGATCCCTATGTATTCAGTCTGGCGGATTTCGACGGACGCGTCGGTATCGACTACGGCGTGTACGGCGTGCCGGAAACTTTTGTCATCGACAAGCAAGGCGTGATCCGTCACAAGGTGATCGGGCCGGTGACGCCGGGCATTCTCAGCGAGTGCCTCACGCCGTTGACGCAATTGCTGGGCAAAGATGAATCGGTTGAGTCGCCTGAAATGAAGAAGGTAATGAAAAAATGCGCGTAAATCACTTATTCAGTTACGCGGCACTGGGCGCGGCACTCACGTTATTTTCCCTGCCGGGTTTCGCCGCCGATGCCGCGCCGCTGGCGCGCGATCCCGAGCTGGAAAAACGCGTGGACGCCGTGTCCGCCGAGTTACGTTGCCTGGTGTGCCAGAACCAGACCATTGCCGATTCGCATGCCGACTTGGCGATTGACCTGAAAAATCAGGTGCGCGATATGTTGCGCGCGGGCAACAGCACGGACGAAGTCGTGAATTACATGGTGGACCGTTACGGTGATTTCGTGCGTTACAAACCGCCGATGAAACCGACGACGTATTTTTTGTGGTTTGGCCCGGCCTTGCTGATCCTGATCGGCCTGTCGGTATTGTTTGTTACCTTACGCAAGCGTCGTCAACGCGGTATCGATGCCACGCCGCTGACCGCCGCAGACACCAAAAAAATCGATAACCTGCTGCACGCAGGAAAACAGGAAGCCAAGTCATGACAGTATTTTGGGTAGTGGCGGTGGCTTTGATCATCGCCGCGTTGCTGTTTTTGTTGCCGCCGTTATTGAAGCGTGGCAACGTGCAACGTGAAGTGGTGCGCGACACGCTGAACGTAGAGATCGCCAAAGATAAAATTGCCGAACTCGATGCCGACTTGCGCATCGGCGTACTCAGCCAGGATCAGTACGACCGCGCGCGGCAGGAGCTGGAGCGCAGCTTGCTGGAGGATGTTGGCGGCACCACGGCGCACGCCATTCCGACCACAGCTGCCAATGCCAGTCTGATTTCTGCGGTGGTTGTGGCCATCGCAATTCCGGCCATCACCATCGCGCTTTATCAGAATCTGGGGAGTGGTTTCGCGGGGCTTCACCCGGAACTGGCGCAGCCCGCCGTGAATACCGAATCACATCAAGGCACCATCGAAACCATGGTGGTGCAATTAAAAGAGCGTCTGGAGAAAAATCCGGTTGATGCCGAAGGCTGGTCGATGCTGGGGCGTTCGTATTATTTCTTGAAGCGCTATAACGACGCGGCGCAATCCTACGGCAAAGTGGTGGAAATCATCGGCGAAACCGAGCCAGATGTCTTGGCCGATTACGCCGACACCGTGGCGATGGCCAGCGGCCGCAGCATGAAGGGCAAGCCTTATGAATTGGTAAAAAAAGCGCTCACGCTGCAACCTTTTCACGAGAAGTCGCTGTGGCTGGCGGGCACGGCGGCCTACGAAGAAAAAGACTACGCCAGCGCGCTGGGGCATTTTGAAAAGCTCATGCAGGTGTTTCCGCCGGGCTCGGAAAATTCCGAGCAGATGAAGCGCAACATCGGTGAGATTAAAGAGCTCATGGCGCAGGGCGGTATGAAAGTACCGCCGGATTCCGCTGTTGCACCGGCGCGCGCAGCGCCCGCTGCGGGTGGCGCAGCCAGGATCACCGGCACCGTGAAGCTGAATCCTGCGCTCGCTGCCAAAGCGGCGCCGACTGACACGGTATTTATTTTTGCGCGCGCAGCGCAGGGGCCGCGCATGCCGCTGGCGATTGTGCGCAAGCAAGTGAAAGACTTGCCGATCACCTACACCCTGGATGATTCGCTGGCGATGAACCCGGCGCTGAAGCTTTCCAATTTCCAGCAGGTGGTGGTGGGCGCACGCATTTCCAAAAGCGGGAACGCCATGCCGCAGAGCGGCGACCTGCAAGGCCAGAGCGAGACCATCGCCTTGGGCGGCGGAAAACCGGTCGATGTTGTCATTAACGCAGTTACGCCGTAACCAGCGGCGTCAGGAGGATTTATGCGGGGAATTACACGGATTGTCTTGGCGGGTGTGCTGTTCGTGTTGACGGGAGTTCACGCGGCATACGCAGGCAATCCCTTCAACGGCAAAGCGCCCTACGAAAAATTTTGCGTGGCCTGCCACGGCGAGCGCGGCGTCAGCAAGCTGATCGGCGTGCCAAACTTTTCACGCGGTGAAGTGGTGATTGCAAGCACCGACCTCATGTTGTTGAGCACGATCAAAAACGGTAAAGGCGTCATGCCCGGTTTTCAGGGGCAGATTAAAGACACCGAGATTCTCGACATCATCGCCTATCTGCGGACGCTGTTCTGATGCTGCGCCGAATCTTTTCGTTATTGCTGGTGAGTGCAGCGGCGTGGGTTATCGCAGGGTGCTCCGATTCCAAAAATACACCGCCGGTGTCGGCACCGGTGGCCGCTGCGCAAGGTTATCGCGCCACAGAAACTTTTAACGTCGGTGAAAATGTCTACGTGCGCTCCATCGCCACTGATCCGCGTACCAATGCGCTGTGGGTGGGAACCTCGGTGGGCGTGATCGAGGTCGATCTCGCCACCCGCAACATGCGCAACAACTTTACGCGCGACAGCGGCATGGCCAACGAGTATGTGTTTTCGATTTTCATCGACAGTCGCGGCGAGAAGTGGTTTGGCACCAACGGCGGTGGCGTGTCGCGATACGACGGCGCCAAGTGGCAGACCTATTTCCCGATGCACGGTCTGGCCGACTATTGGGTGTATTCGTTTACGGAACAGCGCGCCGGGACGATGTGGGTCGGCACCTGGGCCGGATTGACTGCATTGGATATCAAGACCGGAACCTTTAAGACATATCTCAAAGAATTGGTGAACGAGTGGGTCTATGGCCTGGCGGTAGACTCGAAAGACCGTGTGTGGGTTGGTACCGAGGGCGGCATCAATATGTTCGACGGCCAAACCTGGAAAACCTGGACGCATGCCGATGGCCTGGGCGCACCCAACGCCGACAATTTGCCGGTGAGCCCAAACACCGGACTGGGCACGCGCTCGCGCCATGATCTGAGCATATTGATGCAGGGCAAGCCCACGTATAATCCCAACTACGTGTTCAATGTGTTGATGACGCCCGAAGACGTTTTGTGGGCGGGTACCTGGGGTGGCGGGGTCGCACGTTTTGATGGCAACACCTGGACTAACTTCACGACCAAAGACGGTTTGGGCGGCGACATTGTGTACAGCGTCGCGCGCGCACCCGATGGCGTCATGTGGTTCGGCACCAACGGTGGGTTGACCCGCTATGACGGCAAGACCTGGACCACCCTGCGCAAACAGGAGGGTCTGCTCGACGACCACGTGTATTGCGTCGCCGCGTTGGCCAACGGTGATGTTTGGGCCGGTACCCGTGGCGGCGTAACCTTGCTCACGCGTGCCGCCAAGGCAGTGCAATAACCACAGGCACAGAGGATGAATTTTAACTGGAGGATGTTGTGAATATCGATGCAAAAGGCATAGCAATCATTGTGGTGGTGACGGGCACCGTTGTCGCGGGAGCGTATACGCTGGGCATGCGCCAAACGGCGCAAGCGCCCGCAGTGAGTAATACGGTTACACAACCGCAAGCGCCGGTGGCCGCTGCCTTGCCGCAAACGCCGGGCGCGGTGCCCGCGAATCACCCGCCGATGCCGATGCAGCTCAGCGGTGAGCCAGCGGGTGCCGGGTTTACACATTTTCGTGTCGGCAACCGCAACGTCAAAGGCATGCTGGCCGACGGCAATATCGTGTGGGTGGGAACCTCGGGTGGTGTGGTGCGCTACGACGTCACCAAAGACGACTTCAAAACATTTGACGTGAGTACCGGCAGCCTGATTTCCAACGGCGTGTTTCATCTGAGCAAGCTGGACAAGGACCGCTTGGCGGTCGGCACCTATGGCGGCGGGCTGTCGATTTACACGATTTCGTCCAACCAGTGGAAGAACTACAACATTCCCAATGGTCTTGCCGACCAGTTTGTTTACGACGTGGTGACCGCAAGCAATGGCGATCTGTGGATCGCAACCTGGTCAGGTGTAAATCGTGTGCGCGGCGGCAAGCTGGACGATGAAGCCAGCTGGCAAACGTTCACGGTGGAAAATACTAAAGGCGGGTTACCCAACGATTGGGTGTACGGCGCGAAAGCCGGCAAAAACGGCGAGATGTGGTTTGCGACCGAAGGCGGGTTAGCGCGTTTTAAAGATGGCAAGTGGGTGCATTGGCAACATGCGCAGGGTTTGGGCGCCGCCTATGAGATCGTAAAAAATGAAGTCGCTTCGATTGTTGATCCGGCGAAAGTGTCCCAGCACCACGCCAAGCAAAAAGCCGAGCAAGGGTTGAACAATATCCAGGTCGGGTACAACCCGAACTATATCGTGTCGTTAACCATCGATACCGACGGCGTGTTGTGGAGCGGCACCTGGGGCGGTGGCCTGTCACGCTTCGACGGCAAGAGCTGGAAGACCTATACCGTGAAAGACGGCTTGCCGGGCAATCACATCTTCATGCTGAAAATCGATGAAAAAGACGGCAAATTATGGATCGGCACCAATCGCGGCCTGGCGCGCTTCAAGCCCGATGGCTCCGGCTTCAACGTCATGAAGCAGGCCGACGGCCTGTTCGGCGACAACGTATTTTCGATGGCGCGCGCATCCGACGGCGCATTGTGGTTTGGAAGTTTTGGCGGCGTCGCGCGGATAACAAACAGCAAGCTCTAACCTGGGTACACGGAGATGGTCGAGCCCTCATCGAGTAGTAATCGATGAGGGCTTTTTTGGTTTTTGAAGAGGTCACCAGTGATGAAATTGTATTCTGCAAAGGCTGTGTGCGTAGTGCTTGGTGTCGCCGTGCTCGCGGGTTGTTCCAAGGAAACGAAGGTCTGGATTCCCGGCTGGCAGGAGACCGCCGCCTTGTCCACCGCGCGTGCGGGCGCCGCCGCAGTCACACACAATGGCGTTATCTACATGATTGGCGGCGTGGACGGTCATGACTTTTTGGCCAGTACGGAATTTGCGCGCATTCAGTCCGACGGCACGCTCACCCCGTGGCAGGCGGGAACGCCGCTGATCGAGGCGCGGGGTTTCGTCGAGGCAGCCGTGCATGACAATTGGATCTATATCGCGGGCGGCGGTAACGGGCCGAATGGTCACAACCTGTTACGTTCAGTGGAGCGCGCGCGCATTCAAGCCGATGGCAGTTTAGGCCCATGGATTGCCGAATCTCATTTGATGAATGCGCCGCGTCGGTGCTCGAAAGTCGTTGCGACCGCCAAAGGGCTTTACAGCTTCGGAGGATTCGGCGGGGCACTGCTGGATACCGTTGAACACGCATTTTTTGCAGCGGACGGAACGCTCGGGCCGTGGCAGCTTGCGCCCGCCACTTTGACCATGCCGCGCTACGTCGGTGGCGTAAAAGCACTTGGCGATGATGCCTACGCAATCGGTGGTCACGATCAAGCGCGGGGTGTGGGCCTCACCAGTGTCGAATGGGCGCGCGTCAATGCGGCGGGCGCATTTGAAAAATGGCAGCCGACCAGCGCCTTGCAAACCGCGCGCTACGGCTTGTCAACGGCGAGCCACAATGGCGTTGTGTATGCCTTGGGTGGAATCACCGGCGCGGAATACGTCGACAGCATCGAGCGCAGCAAACGCACCGCGAGCGGCGCGCTTGAAGCCTGGAAAGTCACCACGCCATTGCAGCAGCCGCTGGCGAGTTTTAGCACCGTGATTCACCAGAACTGGATTTACGTAATAAGTGGTAGCAACCGCGACGGATATTTGCGCAACGCGCAATACGCGACCTTCAACCCGCAAGGCGATATCGGTTATTGGGGTAGCAAAGAACAACAACAAACGCATCAGCAAAACCGTGCACAGCGCCACGCCAAGGCCGCCCAGTTGCCCAATGCCGGAGTCGTGCGTGAGATTGTCCACACCCAGGCCTATAGCTATGTTTTGGTGGAAGGCCAAACGGGCAGCATCTGGTTGGCCGGGCCGAAAACAGAACTGGTTATGGGCAGCCGGATTCGCTATAGCCAAGGTGTGAACATGACAAATTTTTTCAGCAAGGAACTACAGCGCAGTTTCCCCGAGGTGATTTTTGTGGGGACGATAACCCTGGAGCAATAACCTTTCATCCAGGGGGCAAGGTTCATTTTTCAACACGCCTCTGAAAGAATCGCTGCAAAGCAGTGGAATTTGTCGAGCCATGACCCGCGCATGGTCACAACGGCAGGAAAAGACAGCTCCCGCGCCAAAGGCATGGGAGCTGTCATCGAACCTGGTGCTAGTCTGGCATCCCGTCTCCCGGCCCATCCATGTCGAGCAGATTATTCTGGCAAACAAAGGTCATCGAGTTGTCCGCCACCGTCAAGGCAGGAGCGGCCGCCGTTACCTTGCGCGCCAACCAACGGATAATATGCCCGCCGGCGGGAAGATTCCGGAGGGTGGGGGCTAATGGAAAATCTCGGTTGAACGGGGGATGGCGGTGCCCCCCGCTTTTTTATCACCCCTATTAGGCGGAAAATTCCCAACAAGACGACAATGCTTCGTAGATGTGCACCTGACAGATGCGTAGCAGCTTGCGGTACGTGATGATGGTGGCGATCATCAATTTTCCATGGCTCGGCGATAGTGCATGCGCTCGATAGTCATTTCGACGAATTCGACGGGCTTGCCGCGAATTTCTTTAATGCACTCGCCTCGCTTAACGAAGCCGACCTTTTGGTACAGCCGTTGCGCTCGCGGATTAGTTTTGCGCACGATGAGACGAATGCGCTCCAGATTCAATGTGTAAAATCCCTTGTCCAAAATCGCGCGTGTGACGGCCTCACCATAGCCACGGCCGATCTTGTCCCCGCGTAACGCGACGCGGAATCTGGCCTCCTTGTCGGCAGTCTTCGCCAGTATCGCAAACCCAATGGGTTCACCGTCTTCAGACGCAATATTGCAATGCATGTCGGGATGGTTGCCATACTCTGCCAACCATCCTTGTTCACGCAACGCGTAGTCCAACTCTTCGAACCCCTGAGGATAGGGAGGCCAGTGTTGAATCAGTGCGACATCTTCGTCGGTCAATGCACGTAAGTGAATCACAAGCCCCCAAGGCGGTTGTCAGGTCATTACAAATTTTTCAAGGTAATCTTTGATTTCGGGAGTGCATGGACGGAATAATGGCGCTCGCCTGAAAAAAACCGTGAAAATATCCCGAACAGCGCAACACACAGCGCGGCACTTATTGCCAAGAGCACCCCGATCGGATCTTGCCACGCTGTCTCGGAGATGTTTGCTTCCGCCAATGCGATGATACAAACGATACCCATCATCACCAGTAGTACACGACGCGCGTCCAGATGTTCTTTAAGCAACACGCGTGACATCACCATCGTTAAAATGGGATAGGTGTACAGTAAGGTAACGGCGCGGATGACGCCGATGCGTTCTATAGCGGCGAAATAACACCCACTCGCACCGCAGATTCCAACCAAAGCGAATGCGGAATACTGGATAAACTCACGCTTCGTAACTTTCGGAATAGCGCCATGACTGAACCACGTCAGCAACGCGAAACACACTGCGGCAACGACCGTGCGGCCCGTTACGACATCGATGGGCATCAACCCTGCCCGGTATAACGCCACGCCGAACAAGCCCATCGTGCCCCACAACGCCCCAGCCACCACGATCAACAAAGCCGGATTTTTCACTCGACGACCAGCCTACAATTTCCTGACATGCAAATCTTCGCATGCGGGTCCGGCAAGCTTTTTGCCGGTGCGCAAATCAAACAAAGTTTGATGCAAGGGGCAGCGAATGGTTCTGCGTACAGGATCGACAATCCCGTGATAAAGCAAGCCCTTACGATGCGTGCACTCATTAGCCACGACATAAGTGTCGCCGCCAATGGTAAGGCTAAACTCGCCATCGCACGGCCCGAATGTTTTCGTGTATGCATCAGGCGTCGACATAGCTTGCTTCCTTATAGCTCGCTTCCTTTTTTTGAGCGGACAACACCGCCGCCTCGAAGGCACGTGCGGCAATTTCACTCACGATGCATGCGCCGGCGACAACATCCGCCCAGGCGAGTTCGCGCTGCTTACCAAGTTCTGTTATCGCGCGAACGGCCTCCCGCGCATGATAGACGTCGATGTGGATATGTTCCGTAAAGTATTTACCATTGGCGATGCCTAGGCGCGCGCACGCATCCGCATAACAACGAAACGCGGTCGGTACGACGCTTTCAAAATAGGCAAGCCCACCGAGGAAATACTCTGGGGTAGGGGCGCGACGGCTAAGCCAATAGAATATATTTACGAACTCGTAACTTTCGCGATTGATCTTGCCGAGATACTCGTTGAGGTCAGTCGGTAATTTCAGTTCTTCCAATAGCCTGCGATAGAGCTGGGTATGCATCTGTTCGAGATTTCCACAACCGTATTCGTCAATGAATATCCTCATCACCGGCATCTGCGCCTCAGGCGGGAGCCTCGGAATAATTGAGAAAAACGCCTGCGCCTCAGTCAACCCGTCAATTGCAAATTGACGGATAATTTCCGCAAAGCCCACTACCTTGCATATTTCAGCCACGTAGAAAGATGCGCTAGGTGGAGGCGCATCTGCCTCGATACGAATCTTTTCGGATAAGAACCGTGAAAATTCATTCGAATCCCGTGGCGTGGTTGCGGTGCCGACCAAGGGCATGATGGATGCAATCCATTTGCCCTCAATCGACAGCATCCGGCTGTGGTCTTCGGCATCAAGTATTCCTCGATTCAATTTAAACAAATGATGCAATTCGTCGGTCGATACGCTGTTGTTAGGCATATGATTCCTCGACCTCCACGCTACGAGCGGTGGCGATGATGCCTCGTCTATGCAGCTCTATCTTGATTCGTTTAAACCAATCCTTCTCGAACAATCCGTAGAGAGCACAAAGATCGTCGATTTGCACCTGAAGGCCACCATCCGATGTCCTAAGATAGGCATCCACGCAAAGCCTGCAATCCAGATTGGCAAGCGGAAATATGTAGCCTGCCCCTTGTTTGGATGCGAGTGCGAGATTTTCCCAGCCCTGAAATACCGGTATTTCCCCAGCCACGGCGGCTATCGCATCGAAAACGGCAATGTGACCGCTGGACTCCTTTACCCCGCAGATTGGAAGCGTTTCGAAAAGTTTGATAAATGTTTCGACTTCAATGCTGTTGCCGGAAATCAACTCCTCGTTATACAGAAAGATAGGTAAATCAATTTCACGCGCTATTGCGACGAAATGGTTATAGATCTCCGCTTGGCTAATCTCGGCACCAAAGGGCGTTGTTACCGTGATTCCAGCGACGCCGAGTTTCGTAGCTTGCTTTCCTAGCTCGATGACCTCCGCCGTGGTTTGACGAACTACGCCCGGATATACTGGCTTGCCGCCACCATATTTAATGGCATAACTAACCATATCTCGCCATTGAGACTCGTCTACAAACCGCCCTTCGCCGGAACTCAATACCGGCATCAGCGCCGCGAAACCATCGCCCAGCGACCCGATCAGGCTCTTTACACTTACTTCGCAAACGCGTCCCGCATGATCGAGCGGAGTCACAAGAGGTGGAATGATTCCTTGCATTGTTCTACTCCCGTCAGATGTTCCGTGGGCACGGCCAGCGCTCGTGAGTTTTGATAAAGCGCTTCTAGTCCGTGGCTAAAAACGCCCTCCAAAACTGGGCCAGGTGGGTTCAAGACCGTGATGTTCGAGAAAAGAGACACGGGTAACAATGTAAATAGCGTGCCTTGCATGCGTCGCACGGCGTTACAAAGAAGAGCGTACGAAACACTATCGGGGATGCCTGAGCGCTCTTTGTTACCAGGCGTTAATGCACTAATCGGGTAGTAAAAACGCTCCATAGGCACCGTGCTGTGCAACATATCCATGAATGGATAATATTTCGCCTGTACCTCATACGGATTTCCCCAGACGATGTGATCGCACATCCCGATGTGGTCAAGGGACATCCGCAGCCCAGCGCGTGCGTACTCGATGAAAATATTTTTGCACCCAACGCGCACTCGTTCTTCATCGGCGTGCATACCCATGAAGATCGTGAAATCGACGAACGGCCTTGCCGATGTCATCGGGATAATACCTCTAGCATTCGATCAACAGACGCGTTGAATCTCTCGCTGTCCCGAGCCAATGCTACGCGAATGAAACGGTCGCCTTGCATGGGGGTATTCCAATAAAAGTACGTGCCCGGCAGCACGTATACTTCGGCATCGGCTAGCGTGCGCTGCAAGGAACTTGCGAGTATTGGTGCGGGATTTTTTATATAAAGCCATGCCACACTAACGCCAACGTCCGGGGCCATGTATTCCAGTAGTTGATGATCTTGCAGTCGATCCACGAGATACGACCGGTTACGCGTCAGTAGTCCGCGTACTGACTCGAAACCATCTTCATCCGAATCGTCAAAGTAACGAGTCAAGAGATTAAGAATAAAAGGCGATACGTTTAGTAAAACGCTGGTATGTATGTTGTACAAGTCATCTCGAATATCATCGCTAACGACTAACGCCGCTGCTTTGGCGTCCTGGATCGGCCAGGTTTTACCTGTATCTTCCATGGTGATGTAACTTACGCCGTAACGGCGCAGGAGTTGATACAGATCAAACCGACCGATCTTTGGATCCATCGCCGCGAAAGGGGCGAATGACAAATCCAGGATGAGCAATTTTTTCCGGTCACGGCAAAACCGTAATATCTCCTCGAACCCGCGAGTGCCGTGCTTCAGAACAGTATGGCCGGTGGGGTTGTTGGGATCTACCAACAAGAGGCTGTCGCCGACAGCGTGTGCGCAAAGATTTTCATATATTTTTTCCACGTCGTGAAGCAGATGCTCCGGCAGTGGGATCCGCGTGACATTTTGAAACTTAATGATGTCATGCAGATTGTCGAAACATGGCTCCACCAGCGACACAGACATTTTATTTTTCATCAAATATATGGCGACGATTTGCATGGCGATCGAGGCGGCATACACGAGAAAAATGTTATCCAACTTTTCCAACGCAGTACGTTGGTTTAACAGCGTGAAAAACTTGTTAATGAACTTTTCTTCCGTCACTCGTTGAGGAGCTTTCTCCGACTCGTACCAAATAGTCGGCAAATCCGCCACGATGCGCCGTTGAGACACTGATTGGCTTTGGTGCGTATGGGCGTCTGCGAGGTTATATTTTGATTTCAGCGCTTCGATCTCATGTTGCGTGATATCGAACAAGGGGGCGCGACTTTCGATAGATTTTTCCAAAATATCAAACATTGTCATATCCTTATATATTGGTTACGTCACTGTCATCCTTAAGCTACGCTCTAAAAATTGATTACGAAGAATTGAACTCCTTGGTATTTGGAGAGGCGTGCGCGTCCATCCCGTGCTCGAACATATGGACTGGGAGATCGTTCCGAAATATCGTGCCAGACCACCGATATACTTGGCGCAAGAATTGGTTGTGAGCGGGATAGCTTCTGGAAAATCTCATCACAATACGATCACCCTCGGCGACGCTAAAAGGCGATTTCAGAGGGAAATAAGCGTGTTTCCAACTGCAAGAGACTCGGTCGGCGGCGATATCCCCACTTGAGATGTCTAGCGCAACATCCTCGGTAAGCTGCGCTACAAAATGCCCTTTAAATCCCGTGAGCACCCCATGCCGCAAGATAGAGAGCTCTATTTCAACTTCATACTCCGGTTGTTCTTCGTCGCCAAACCGGAATTCGCGTAATCGAGTCGGGGCACCGAGTAGCGCGTCGTCAGGAATAACAGTGTCGTAATAGATATCAAAACGGCTATTGATGTTATTTCGCGCCAGGAGATGTGTGAGGTCGTATGACCGATTGACGACCCGGCAAATATTTAGTCCGATTTGATCGTGTGCCGAGAGAGCTTCGACGGGGGTGAGGTAGCTGACAACCTTCTCAGGAAGTAGACGACCATCGGGTTTTAAAAACCGTTGGCGTGCGTCTTTCAATATGGCTAAAAAATCCTCATTGTCGCCGATATTCCCAATGATTTCGGATATCACCAGATCACATTTTTCAGGCAGTTGGACGCGGTAAGAAATGTCTTGGTAAAAAGTACAACGCCCGCTGAACCCATTTTCGGCAACGTGTTTTTTTGCTTGGAGCAGAACGGTTTCATTGAAGTCGATGGCATGAACATGGGACGCACCTGCCTGAAATGCCCAAACTGCCAGGATTCCGGTTCCAGTGCCTAGATCTACAACTACGCTGCCGGGTTGAACTGCAGAAAAAATAGCGGCCTTATACGCCGACATTCGCGGAGAGTCGTTTAGTAAAAGGCTATGGAAGTCGAACTCCCACTCTGTAATGCTCTCAGAAAATGGATACCATACTTCTTCGTGAACGAGTGAAAAGCGACTCATAACCGGCTCCCTGCACATTTTAGGATTTTTTGTTTCTTGCATTCAAATGAGCATCTTCGAGCCATTTTCAGATTGCACTATCAAACGTGACAGTTGTGACGATTTGGTCTTTAAGAACGCACGCAACTGTCCAGGATATTCGGAAGACACTGCTGTTCTAATTGAAGGTCGCGTGGCCAATACGTGACGCCACGCGCGAACTTTAGGAGTGTCGTCGAAGAATCGGAAATCAGCGATTTCGTCGAACACGTTGAAATAACGGAGAATTGGGCCAAAAACCACATCCACCATCGAAAATCTATTACCGGAAAAGTAGGGACCGTCCCGAAGCGCCTCTTCCACCCGCGCGAACTTGCCCCGTAAATCCGCAGCTTTGGTTTCCAATTCCCGCATGTTCGGTGCCGTGTAGAACCCCCAGATGCTATCCAGAATGGTCGAACCGAATTCCATCCATGCCCGGTGCTTTGCACGTTGTAGTGCATCGGCCGGATGTATTCGCTCACCTACGGTTTCGTCCAAATATTCGCAGATAACCGCAGATTCAAACAAAATGTCGTCGCCCACTTGAAGCAGGGGTACTTTGCTGAGCGGGGAAATTTTGGTAAACCATTGAGGCGGGTCCGCAAGATCGACGAAGATGCGCTCGAACGGCATTGCTTTCTCGGTTAAGACGATCACCGCCCGTTGTACGTAGGGGCAAAGATGATGGCTAACTAAGCGTAGCGTTGGCGCATCCATACGCCGAGCCCCCACGTCCCTACTCACCGTAGACGTACATAAATAGATCCCCTTCGATGCGCGTAGGAAGGAACATGAGCTTGCTTTCCTTAGCGGCCGGACCTTTTACACAGGCGCCGGAGCGGCATTCGAATTCGGCACCGTGCCATGCACAAACGAAATGCTCGCCTTTCAATTCCAACGGGCCGCCTAAGTGCAAACAGTAATTAAGCACCGCCTTAGGCTGCCCCTTGTCCTTGAATACCAACGCTTCTCGCCCAAAAAAATCGACTTTACTCGTCCCTTGGTCTGGGATTTCCTTTAGTGTGCATAGCTTCACTTTCATGACGGCCTCCTTGAAGGCTCGGAATAAACGGCATTAGGCTGCTTCTGGTCTAACCGCACGGATGGTTTGAGCGCATAAGCCCCGTCACCCAGCAACCAGTGCGCAACTGACGCAATGGCCAAAAATACGGGATACTCCCATCCACCCCCAGGACTGGTATGCATCCAGCCGTTGGGAATATGGACCCATGCCGCACCTAGCAGTATCGGTAACAGCATCAGTGAAATATGCCGACCATATATCCCCAACAGGATCGCGATCCCGCCGACAATCTCAGCGGCAAATACCGGGTAGGCAAGAATCCCAGGAAAACCGACTGTTGCAAAAAATGTAGCGGTCCCAGGAAGGGTGAACACAAAAAGCTTCAGCATTGCGTGGGCTATCCACATTACACCGAGGGCAACCCGGATTAACGTAATGCCATAAGGCGCAGTCATCGCAACTTCGGACACCGAGATTGATTTCATCATAAAGTTCCTCCATTCCAGCTTTTAGCTGCCTCGAAATATAGTTACATTTGCAACCATAATTGATAGTAATTGCAGTTGCAAGCATTTTTTTAGGCGTAGTGGGCTATGGAGCTGTCGGGTTTCATGATTAGGTTGATAGTGCGTCAAGAGAACGCGGCGGAGTTGTTACAGACACAGGAGCGGATGGGAATCCGCTACGGACGGATCAATTTCAAACGCAAGACAATGTCGATCAGTCGCCCTTTTCCGCCCTTGCTGCCGCGAGTATACGACGTAACGCGGCGTTTAGAGCGGCGTCTTCCGTCTCGGGAAGATGTTCGTTGAACAGCTCGAAGATACATTTTTTATAAACGGGCGACATTTTTTGGCAGAGAACTGACCCGCTTGGTTTCAATACACAATATGCCCCGCGTTTGTCATCAATGCTGGGCTCACGCCCCACTAGCTTCGCGCGTTCTAATCGATCCACCAGCCGTGTCAGGTTACTCCGGGAAAGCACCACTAAATGTGCTAACTCGTGCATCCGCAGCTGATACCCCGGGGTGCGTTCAAGCGCCCAAAGCACGTCGTACCACTCTAGGGGCGGTAGTTTCGCATCTTTCAATGCCAACTCGATCTTGCCCAGCAATACCGAGTGCACGGTCAAGAACAGCGCCCAGGTTGAGGTTGATTGTGTCACGTCAGTGTATCCTCTGAACGGCCGAGGCCCATAGTGTCCGCATGAATATCGTATTTTACAAGGTTGGGAGTAAGAGAAATGCGCATGAACTCGAATGAAGTGTGTATAGGTATTGATGTGTCGAAGGCGCTGTGGATGTGGGAGGTGGTTAGTGAGGATTGCCCAATATGAACGAAGTACAACGTTGCGCGCACTACCTGAATGCTCTGGGTATTCAGGTCTGGACGCAGCGCAATAAACCAGTTGCAGTCGCAGCGGAAACTGCGGCCACAACTGCTCAACATGAAGTGGCCTTGCTGGATTGGGCCGCGCTGCAACAACGCGTCGTGGGCTGCACCGCGTGTGGGCTGCATGGCACGCGCACGCAAACGGTGTTCGGTGTTGGCAATCGCAATGCACAGTGGATGGTCATCGGCGAAGCACCGGGCGCCGACGAAGACCGGCAGGGCGAGCCTTTTGTCGGGCGGGCTGGAAAATTACTCAACGAAATGTTGCGCGCCATCGGTTTGCAGCGCGAAGACGTCTACATCGCCAATGTGCTGAAGTGCCGTCCTCCCAATAATCGCGACCCGCTCCCTGCGGAGGTCGAGCAGTGCGAGCCTTATTTCAAACGCCAGGTCGAGTTGGTGCAGCCCAAGATCATTCTGGCAGTCGGGCGCATCGCTGCACAAAACCTGTTACAGACCGATATAACCATTGGCAAGCTGCGGGGTCGGCAATTCAGTTACGCGGGCATTCCTCTGGTCGTGACATATCACCCTGCCTATTTGCTGCGCTCCCCGGCGGAAAAACGTAAAGCCTGGGATGATTTATGTTTTGCGCGCGGCATATTATCAGGAGCACTTGCCGCGAATTAAATCATCAGCGGATGAAAGAACATGAGCGCCATCGCCAAACCAATGTCGGACACCTTGCGCCCCATGCAACTGGGCGACATTGCCGCGATTATGGACATCGAACGGCGTGTTTACCCGTTTCCGTGGAGCGAGGGAATTTTTCGCGATTGCGTGCATGTCGGTTATTGCTGCTGGGTACATACCCAAGGCGACGACGTCGTGGGTTACGCCGTCATGTCCATCGGTGCCGCCGAGGCGCACATCCTGAATTTATGCGTGGCGCCGGAGCAGCAAGGCGGCGGCATCGGCAGTCAAATGTTGCTGCATCTGCTGGAGCTGGCGGGGCAGCATCAGGCCGCTGCGGTTTTTTTAGAAGTACGCCCGTCGAATAAAAAAGCGCTGAAGCTGTATCATGCGCTGGGTTTTCACGACGTTGGTATCCGCAAAGATTATTACCCCGACCACAACGGCCGCGAAAACGCACTGATCCTCGAACGCAAATTGTAGACAAATTTGTGCATGTAATTACGTCCATGCCGTCGGTAGTGTTCCTGATGGGACCGACCGCGACCGGCAAAACTGATCTGGCCCTGGTCTTGGTGCGCCGATTCCCATTCGAGATCGTCAGCGTCGATTCGGCGCTGGTGTATCGCGGCATGGACATAGGCACCGCCAAGCCGAGCCGCGAAATTCTCGCCGCCGTGCCGCATCACCTGATCGATATTTGCGACCCGACCGACGCGTATTCCGCCGGTCGTTTTCGCACCGACGCGTTGCGGGTGATAGCCGACATTACTGCGCGCGGGCGTGTTCCATTGCTGGTCGGTGGGACGATGCTTTATTTCCGCGCCTTGCAACGCGGCCTGTCCAGACTGCCGACGGCCGACGCGCAGGTGCGCGCACGTATTGAAGCGCGTGCGCAAACCGAAGGCTGGGCGGTGTTACACGCTGAACTGGCGCGCGTCGATCCGCAATCCGCGCAACGCATCCACCCCAACGATCCGCAGCGCATCCAGCGCGCGCTGGAAGTTTATGAACTTACCGGCCGCGCGTTGACCGAACACTTTCCTCAAGGTGAGGATGATCTGCCTTACCGCATTATCAAAATTGCGCTGCTCCCAGGCGACCGCACGGAGATCCACCGCCGTGTCGCGCAGCGTTTTGAAACCATGTTACACGGTGGATTTATCGACGAAGTGGAAGCCTTGCGCGCTCGCGGCGACCTGCACCTTGAGCTGCCATCGATGCGCGCCGTGGGTTATCGTCAAGCCTGGGAATTTCTCGACGGCTACGGCGATCAGCCCGGCATGGTCGAGCGTGTCGTCATCGCCACCCGTCAACTGGCAAAGCGCCAATTGACGTGGTTACGTGCGGAACGTGATGCGCAGGTGTTTGACCCGTACCGGGCTGACATCGAACCCGCGCTTGAAGCGTTTTTTCGTGAAACGTTGAGCGGCGGGTAATGCAAACCTGCGTTGCTACCAGCCCCAGATAACGCCTTCCAGCAAGTTTTCCAGCCCGTCGTATTCCGGTAGCGGTGCACGGATAAAATGCGTGTGTTTTTTGGCGTATTTGTCAAACATGGCCTTTGCGGCCGGTACGCCGGTTTCGGTGGTCAGCGCCGCAATGATTTTTTCGCGCACTGGTTCGGAAATGCGTGCGCTCGCGGTAATGGTTTGTTCAGGATAGGGTGCGCTGGTGTAGAGCAATTTCAAATCTTTCTTGTCTTCGTCGCTGGTTTTTTTATAGAACCCTTCAGGCAAGCCAACAGCGCGGCACCGCCCGGCTTTGAGAGCAGGGATGATATGGTTGGTGTCCGCGATTTCTACGAAGTCGGGCTGGGTGACGGGGTTGCTGAATTGCGCCATCACCGACATGGTGGCCAGATTCGGCGACGGCATCCCGCACCAGCCTCCAGTAATGAGATCACTTAGCTTGTTGAGCTTGGTATCGCTCTTTTTCCCAACCAGGACGAACGAGAGGGTTCCCGGCAACCTGACCAACGGAACATGATTCAGATGCTTCATACGCCACGCAGCGAAATGCGGGCCGTCGAAAACGATATCGTACTTGCCACTGCGCATGTTGTTCACGTAATCGATCCAGCCCAGTGGACGTTCGTAAACGATCTTTTCTCCGGTTTGTGCGGATAGGAACTCGGCGAGCTTGCCGTACATTTCCTTGGCTTCTTCAGGTTTCTCGCGCGGGGGCGAGGTTAACAGCAATGCGGCGTTGGCCGACACGCTGGACACAGCGCACAAAAACATCAACATCGCGCATCGATAGCTCATAAATTCTCCGTGTAACATCACGTGGTTAAATTTGCCTGCTTTCAACCGTCACTGCTCTTCGCGCCAGAGAGCGCACACGCTTCACTTTGGTATCGGCGTAGCAAAGAGGAACATGAGCCGCAACGGACACCGAGAATAAAAGCATCCAGAGGGTGGAACCAACCAACGTACGGCGGCGTCTGAGTGCTGTGCTACACTGAAGATAGGTTGTTGGGATCAAACAAGAATCCCGCAGCGGTAGCCGCAACAGGGATGGTTACATACGTGCCCATTCGGTCACACTAAAACAACAGATAACTCACCAGAACGTTATAGGAGACTACCCCATGTCAAAAGGGCAATCGCTACAAGACCCTTTTTTGAATGCGCTGCGTAAAGAGAGGGTGCCAGTGTCTATTTACCTGGTCAACGGCATCAAGTTGCAAGGTCAGGTGGAATCTTTTGATCAATTCGTTGTGCTGCTGCGTAACACCGTAAATCAAATGGTGTACAAGCATGCGATCTCGACCATTGTTCCCGCGCGGAATGTGAAGTTGGCAGGCGATGATGAAGTAGATACGCCGCCGGAAGCCGGGAATGCATAGTCATCAGCTCAGCACGCGGCCGTAAGGTGCGTTGCATTGTTTGAACGGCCAAAGCACAGCGGCCGCCGCGCGGTTCTGGTCCATGTTGTTACCAGTGGTGCGGACGGCGAAGAGCTCGAAGAATTTCGCGAGCTTTCGCTGTCCGCGCAGTTTGAACCGGTGGCGACCCTCACTGCGTCGCTGCGTGATCCCAACCCCAAGTTTCTGATCGGCAGCGGCAAGCTGCAGGAAATTCACACTCTCGCGCTTGAGTATCAGGCCGAGCAGGTGTTGTTTAATCACGTGCTGTCGCCCTCGCAAGAACGCAACATTGAGCGCGAGCTGCAATGTCATGTTCTGGACCGCACCGGCTTGATTCTTGACATTTTCGCGCAGCGTGCGCGCTCACACGAAGGCCGCTTGCAGGTTGAGCTGGCGCAGCTGGAGCACTTGTCCACGCGCCTGGTGGGGGGCTGGACGCATCTGGAACGGCAGCGCGGCGGTATCGGCGTGCGCGGCGGGCCGGGTGAAACCCAGATCGAGCTGGATCGGCGTTTGTTGCGCCTGCGTATCAAGCAAGTGACCCAGCGTCTGGAGAAGGTCGGCAAGCGCCGCGAGTTAAACCGGAATTCGCGGCGCAAAGTGCCGATTCCCACCGTGTCGCTGGTCGGTTATACCAACGCAGGCAAGTCGAGCGTGTTCAATCAGCTCACCTGCGCGCAGGTGTACGCAGCGGACCAGTTGTTCGCCACGCTCGACCCGACGCTGCGGCGTTTGGAGTTGCCGGACACAGGTGCGGTGATTCTCGCCGACACCGTGGGTTTTATCCGTCACTTGCCGCACTCCCTGGTGACGGCGTTTCAGGCCACGCTGGAAGAAACCGCGCAGGCGGGTTTGTTGCTGCACGTGGTGGACGCGCGCAGCGAACATCGCCATGCCAACATCGAACAAGTGAATGCGGTGCTGGACGAGATCGGTGCGCAGCAGGTGCGGCAGATCGAGGTGTTTAACAAAATTGACTTGCTGCCCAATCAACAACCGCATATCGAACGCGATGCCGACGGCGGCATCCGGCGCGTGTGGGTTTCAGCGGCGACCGGTGCGGGCATGGATCTGTTGCGCGCAGCAGTGGCGGAATTTTTCAGCAGCGGTACGCAAGCGCTGGTGCTGCGCCTGCCGCTGAGCGCCGGACGCTTGCGGGCGGCGATTTACGCGCTGGGCAAGGTGCAATCCGAGCACGTGACCGACGATCATGCACTGGTGATCGAATTCGAAATGGACAGCGCTAATTTTAACGCACTGCGACGCAGCGCGGATTTTTCCGAATCAATGATTGTGCCCCCCGACGCGAAGCGCCTGCGGGAATCAAAAGTTGACGAGCAATACGCCTCTGCCATTTAACCTGTGCTAGTCGCGACTCGCCTGCCAGACCGTGCTGTAGCACGACAAGGCGGGGCAACGACGTATCGTTTTGAATTGGAAATGGAATGATATTCAAAGTCGCCCGGTAATCCTCGCACTTGACATGCGCGTACGTCCCCAAAAAACAGCTGATTTCCGGCATGTGTTTTCCGCGATACGAAATTGATTTCGCCACGCAACACGGCTAAAAACAGCCGGTAGCTGGCTACAATAAATTCCATCGCGGTTTCCGCTCAGTAAGACCAAGCTGCTAAGATACCGGCTCTGTGTAAATTCAAACAAAGGATGATCGCGTGAAGTCTGTTCCGGTTCGTCCCGTCATTGATTTATTACCCGACGAGCGCCGCGCGACGGTGTCGTTGGCGAGTATTTACGCGCTGCGCATGTTGGGTTTGTTCATGATCCTGCCGGTGTTCGCGTTATATGCGGAACAATTGCAGGGCGTGACGCCGATGTTGATGGGTTTGGCCATCGGCATGTACGGGTTGACCCAGGCGCTGCTCGGCATTCCGGTGGGCGCGTTGTCCGATCGCATCGGGCGTAAGCCAGTGATCATCGGCGGGCTCATCGTCTTTGCAATTGGCAGTGTCATCGCGGCGCTTGCGGATTCGATTTACGGCGTGATTTTCGGTCGCGCGGTGCAAGGCGCGGGCGCCATCTCGGCGGTGCTGATGGCGTTGGCGGCCGATTTGACGCGCGAAGACGTGCGGCTGCGCGTGATGGCCAGCATCGGTGCGACGATTGGTATTTCTTTTGCGCTGTCGCTGGTGCTTGGGCCGATGCTGGACCGCTGGATCGGCGTGCCGGGAATTTTTTGGTTGATCGCGGTATTGTCGCTGGCGGCAATCCTGGTGCTGCAATTCGGCGTGCCCAAGATTGACACATTGCCGATGCCAGCGGCAGCTCAGCCGGGACAATTCAAAGCAGTGTTGGCAGATCGCCAGTTGCTGCGGTTGGATTTTGGCATCCTGGTGCTGCACATGATCCTCACTGCGATGTTCGTTGCGCTGCCGCACGCGTTGCGTGACCACGCGGGTCTCGCGGCGCCGCATCACTGGCTTGTGTATTTACCGGTGATGTTGGTGGCGATGGCCTTGATGGTGCCGCTGATTATCAAGGCGGAACGCCAACGGAAAATGAAGCCGATTTTTATCGGCGCCGTGCTGGTCGCGAGCCTCGCGCAATTCGGTATCGCCTGGTTCTACGACTCGCTGCCGGTGCTTGTCGTGCTGCTGATTGTGTTCTTCACCGCGTTCAATGTGCTGGAAGCCAGCATGCCGTCGCTGGTCGCAAAAATTGCGCCGAATGCGCGCAAAGGCACCGCGATGGGTATGTTCTCCACCGCGCAATTTCTCGGCGCGTTTCTGGGTGGAACCGTGGGTGGATGGGTGAGCGCGCACTATGGTTTACAAGGTGTGTTCACATTTTGCGCGCTGGCCGCATTGTTGTGGTTTGCAGCGGCGTTTAACATGGCGTCGCCGCGTTATTTGAGCAGCCACCAGATTCCGGTCGGCAAGGTTGATCCGGCGGCCGCGCCGCAATTGGTGTTGCGCCTGACGCAGATCACCGGCGTGGCGGAAGCCAAGGTGGTGCCGGAGCAAGGCATGGCGTATTTACGCGTGGACTGGAATGCGCTCGATCACGAGGCGTTACAGAAAATCAGTGTGGCCTAGGTTTTACAGCAGAGGAGGTGTGTCATGGCACGTGGCGTAAACAAAGTAATTTTGGTGGGCAATCTCGGCAAAGATCCCGAAGTGCGGTACATGCCAAGCGGCGGGGCAGTGGCGAACACGACGCTGGCCACGTCCGAGTCGTGGAAGGACAAGCAGTCGGGCGAGACGCAGGAACGCACCGAGTGGCACAACTTGACTTTTTATGGCAAGGTCGCCGAAATCGCCGGTGAATATTTGAAAAAGGGTTCGCAGATTTACGTTGAAGGCAGCATCCGTACCGAAAAATGGCAGGACAAAGAAGGCAAGGACCGGTTCACCACTAAAATCATCGTCAGCGAAATGCAGATGCTTGGGTCGCGCGGTGGAGCCGGTGCGCCTTCGAGTGAAAATTCGCGCTCTTCAGCACCCAATAATTCCGAGGCCAGCCAGAGCCAGGCGCGCCCATCGACCGGAGCGGGCGCCAAGCCGGATCAATTTGACGACGACATCCCTTTTTAGCGGATTTTCGGCGGGTCAAACACAGGCGTAATCCCACTCTATCGGGCACATAACGCTCATAGAGTGGAGTCTGGCTCGTCAATATTTCCTGATAGTTTCTCGCCTGCTACACAAACAAAAACGCCCACCCAATCGGCAGGCGTTCCTGCTACAACTGTTACGTTAGATCGTCTTCAGATCAATCATCCGCTTTGTGCGAAAGATCGCTGTCGTGATCATCTTTTTCCTTGCCATGGTGCTTGCCGTGATCCTTATCCCGGGTCATGTCAACATGATCGGTGCCGGTTGCAGGTCCGAAGTTGATCTCGACATCAATACCGTTGGTGTTGTCCACTTTTCTGGTTTGCAGATGGTGGCCTGAGACCTTGATCCTGCCACGGTTAAAGTCGATTTCCGCCTTCACCTGTCTGGACTTGTACTCATACTCACCGGAGGCTTGCAGTATGAAGCTGCTAAATGGGACTTCCAGCAGGTTCACGCCATCAAACAGCACGCGGATAACGTCGACGGGGAGCACTGCACCGGTATAGGTGAAGTTCGCCTTCATGCGGATCTTGCCATCCACTTTGCCCTTCTCGCCATGCTGTACCTTGGCTTCGGTCACGTGGATAGTGAGTGACGTGCTGACACTGATGGTGAGGCTGGCGGTGACCGGAGCATTCACGCCATCCGACACCGACAGCGTTGCCGTATAGGTTCCGATGGAGTAGGTGTGAGTGGGATTA